>JAAYYH010000249.1 GCA_012515495.1 Coriobacteriaceae bacterium
AGGCTCAAGAGTCTAGTGACCGCGTACATTGCTCATTCTGCCAATAATTTGCGTTTTTCAGGAGGTTTCGAGCAAATTCCTACTCAGAGGTGCCTATCAAACACGTATTGTTGGCGTAGATGCTGATTATCCAGCCATTTTTGACCCATCCGAGCAGGTGGGATCACCATTACCTCTGACAATCGCAAAAAAATGGCAGGATCGGATCAATAGGAAACGCTTCAAAACAGCCAACACGGTTTGTCTAGGCATGTAGTTGATGGCGACTATGATAAGGGCTCGCTTTTTGTCCTAAGTCTCTGCCTAAAAAGCCCGTGCGTGCAGCGTCCGGACATACGAAAACCCCTGATAAACAGGGGTTTTCGGACATTGTGTGGTGCGGGCGAAGGGATTCGCTGATCGCTTCGCCGCTTTGTGGCTCGCGCTCATGGACCTCTCTTACTCCGTGCGCTCGGCCCGCGAAGCGGCTGGCGCGCCACAGGCGCATCAGCTTTTCGCTTCGCGCCCTCTTAGGGTTCGAATCCCTTCATATTGCAACTTCCCCATAAACCAAAGACCCCTTGCGGGGTCTTTGCATAATCAACTTGTGGTGCGGGCGAAGGGATTCGAACCCCCACGAGTCGCCTCGCCAGGACCTAAACCTGGTGCGTCTGCCAGTTCCGCCACGCCCGCATTCCTCGTATCTTCGAGGCTTGCTAATGATAGCAGAATTCTCACTGTAGCCTAGTGGATTACTCCTGAGGAATCGGATTCGGTTTGGCAAAATGACAGGCGCAGCTATGACCTGGCGCCACTTCCAACATCTGCGGAACCTGCTGCGAACAGATATCTTGCGCAATCGGACAGCGGGTATGAAATCTGCAGCCACTGGGAGGATTGATCGGCGAAGGCGGATCACCTGCCAACAGTATACGCGAACGTTGCCTCTGGATCCTTGGATCTGGTACCGGTATGGCCGAGAGCAGGGACTGCGTGTATGGATGATGCGGATAATCATAGAGGCGATCTACTGGCGCTATTTCCATCAGTGACCCAAGGTACATCACGGCAACTGAATCGGAGATATGCTGGACCACACTCAAGTCATGAGCGATGAACAGATAGGTCAGACCAAACTCATCCTGCAAACTGGCGAGCAGATTGAGCACCTGAGCTTGGATGGAGACATCAAGAGCTGAAACCGGCTCGTCACAGATTATGAGCTTGGGTCTCAACGCCAAGGCTCGAGCAATGCCAATGCGCTGTCGCTGGCCACCGCTGAACTCATGTGGATAGCGATTGATATGCTCAGGATTCAGGCCAACCTTATCGAGTAGCTCTTTGACCTGGTTTATGCGCTCAGTCTTAGTACCGATTCCGTGAATCTCAAAAGGTTCGCTGATCAGCTCACCGATAGTCATACGCGGATTCAAGGATGCCTGCGGATCCTGAAAGACGATTTGTGCCTCGCGCCTGAAGGCGAGTAACTCTTTACCCCTCAAAGTACCCACATTTCGACCATCGATGAAGACGGATCCCGAAGTTGGGCCGATCAAACGGATAATACAACGACCTGTGGTCGACTTTCCCGAACCTGATTCACCAACCAGACCAAGTGTCTGGCCTCGCTGGATTGAGAAGCTGACATCGTTGACCGCCGAGACCTTTGCGCCAAACTTGCGCATGAACAGGCTTTGATCGATGGGGAAATCCTTAGTGAGGTGTTCTACTCTGAGAAGGACGTCAGTCTCTGGCATCACTAATCACCTCCTCAGGTTCCTCTGCGTCATGTATCGGAGAATTCTTAAGGAACTCGGCATCCCCCGAGAAGAAGCAGGCCGAAGAATGCACGCCATCGCCGGCGCCATCCATTAAAGTGAGCGAAGGTGACTCCTCGTGACAACGTTGTTGGGCATAAGGACAACGAGGAGCGAAATCGCAGCCAAGAGGAAGATCGATCAGGCTGGGTGGGTTTCCTTTGATTGGTGTCAAAGGTTTCTTCTCATCATCATGTTTGGGTATCGAGCGGATCAGACCCCAGGTATAGGGGTGCAGCGGATTGTAGAATATCTGCTCGGTTGTGCCATATTCAACGGGAGCTCCCGCATACATCACCAATATCTTATCGGCCATATCAGCAACAACACCCAGATCATGAGTAATCATGATGATTGCGGCACCGGTCCGCTCCTGCATCTCTTCCATCAGCTCGATGATCTGTGCTTGGATAGTCACGTCAAGGGCAGTGGTGGGTTCATCGGCAATCAGTATCTCGGGGTCACAAGCCAGAGCCATGGCAATCATCGCCCGCTGACGCATACCGCCACTGAACTGATGTGGATAATCTTTGGCACGCGTTGCGGCATTGGGAATTCCCACCATGTCGAGAAGCTCAACAGCGCGATTGAAAGCTTGCTTCTTGGTATAGCCTTTATGGATGGTGAGGCCCTCGCCAACCTGCTTGCCAACCCGATACACTGGATTTAGAGAGGACATTGGATCTTGGAAGATCATCGCGATGTGATTGCCGCGGATTTTGCGCAACTCCTTATCGCCCATACTCAGCAATGATTGGCCTTTGAAGCGTACGTCGCCACCATGAATCTTGCCTGGAGGTATAGGAACAAGTCCCAGCATTGTCATGGCTGTGACGGATTTCCCTGAGCCGGACTCGCCAACAACTCCCAGAGTCTCGCCAAGATCGAGTGTGAACGAGACACCATCAACGGCTTTGACCACACCGTCCTGAGTGTGGAAATACATCTTAAGGTCGTCGACCTCTAGCAGCGGGGCTGCGAACGTATCGGCATTCTGAGTTTCTTCTACAGACTGGCTGCCATCCTGTATCCGTGATGCTGTCTCTTGGATCTGCGAATCGAGTGTGGCCATATTAATCAGTCACCTTCACATCCAGAGCATCGCGTAAGCCATCTCCCAGCAAGGTGAACGCCAGCACTGTTGTGAGAATGGCGATACCCGGACAGAGCATCAACCATGGCGCAGCTATCATGAAGTTCTGACCCTCAGATATCATCAGGCCCCACGAAGGTGTGGGTGGTTGTATGCCTAAGCCCAAGAATGATAAGGCCGACTCAGTGAGGATGGCGCTACCTATCGACATCGTTGCGTACACAACTACAGAAGCTATGGAGTTTGGCAGTATGTGGCGCATGATGATACGCAGATGACTGGCTCCCAGAGCTCTGGCTGCTGAGATGTAATCGTTTTCCTTGACTTGAAGGATGGCGCTTCGAATCACGCGAGCTATCGATGTCCAGCCCAATAGCCCAATAGCGATGAAGACATTGATGAATCCTGGACCGAGTACGGCCAGCATCGCTATGACGAAGAGGATATACGGAAACGCCATGAAGACGTCGGTAAGGCGCATGATCAATGTGTCCCAGATGCCGCCGAAATAGGCCGCCAAGGATCCGAGCACGATGCCGATTGTCGTTGATATTGCCACGGCAATCACGCCAACAGATAGTGAGACTCGAGCACCATAGATCACTCTGGCCATGACATCGCGACCAAGGTTATCAGTGCCAAAAGGGTGCAGAACCGAAGGAGGCAACTTGGAATTCTGCGCTGCAAGCGTTGTATCGATGTCAGTTGGACTGCCCAAGAGATATGGAACCCACAAGTCAGCAGAGAGAGCAACCACTACGATGAAGACAATCCAGATGAAGGCTACTACGGCCATTTTATTCTTCAGCAACCGCCGCAGCGCATCTCCCCAAAGCGTACGCGTAGGAGCCGAGCCATTACCTTGATTATTCTTGCGTTGACCATTTGGCTGGTCGTCTTTACTTCGCTTGATTGTGTCGAGAGCTTTTACCGCCAACATGTTATTCGCTCCCCTTCTTCTTGCCGTAGCGGATTCGGGGATCGAACAAGGCATAACTGATGTCGGTAATGAGGTTGACGATCATGACAACGATGACGATGAGGATTACGCCTCCCATAACTATAGGCCAATCACGCTGGATAATCGCCAAGTAGATCTCGTGCCCTATACCAGGCCAATTAAATATCGTCTCGGTAAGGATGGCTCCTGACATCATCGCACCAAAATCGATGCCGATAAAGGTGATGACAGGAATCATCGCGTTCTTAAGCGCGTGCTTGACAATCACTGCCCGTTTGGACAGACCTTTGGCAAATGCAGTACGTATGTAGTCCTGATTCATGACCTCAAGCAACTGCGAGCGCATGATACGCGCAGTGAAAGCTAATGAAACCGACGCAAGGGTGATAGCCGGCAATATGTAGTGCATCCAGTCTGGGAACTGACTGATTGGACCACCCGCTCCAGCGAGAGGCAGTGAGAACGCACCGCCAGTTAAGTTCTTAAGATAGATTCCAAAGAACATTTGCATCAACATACCTAGCCAGAACACTGGCACACTAACCAGTATCGATGTTGACAAAGTAACCAGTACGTCAATGAATGAGTATCGCTTGATGGCTGAGATGATACCTGTGGCAATCCCGATAACGATCTCGATTGCAATGGCACACAGAGCCAACTGCAATGTGTAAGGGAATCTGTCGGCAAAGATCTTCGACACCTCAGTATGGCGTTGGTACGAGGTCCCCAAATCGCCATGAAGAAGATCATTCATGTAATAACCATACTGCACATAGATTGGCTCGTTGAGATGATTCCTCTCAACTATCTGTTGGTACACCTCAGGTGCCAAGGCTTTTTCCCCGGCGATCATACGGATTGGATCGCCGGGGACTATGGACCTTAATGTGAACAGCAGCAAGGTGACACCGATGAATACCGGAATGAACTGCAACACTCGCTTCAGAATGTATCTTGCCATTGTTCCTGCTCACTGTTTCAGTGACACTCAGTCATGCTTACAAGTCATCATCGCCAATAGGTTATTTGGTCAACCAGGCCTTTTCAAGATCCGCAATCATGTTGGGACCAAAGAAGAAATCGTTAAGGCGCTGTGAACCAACTCGTGTGTGCTTGTAGAACATAACTGGGACAACGGGAACATCAGCCGCAATGAGCTTATCAACATCCTGATAAGCTTTCACACGAGCATCAGTATCGGTGATTTGACGGGCTTCGAGGATCTTGGCATCGACTGTCGGGTTGTTGTATTTGGAGTTGTTGTCGCCACTTTGAGAATAAAAGAGCGCATAGGCAAAGTTATCGGCAATTGGATAGTCCGCAATCCAACCCAGACGGCCAATCTGGATCTGACCCGCCTGAAGAGCATCGAGATAGGCAGCCCACTCCAGAGCATTCAGCTCGGCCTTGATACCAATCGCGGCCAAGTCAGCTTGGATCAGCTGCATGATGTTCTCGTGTCCACCACCTGTGTTGAACGATAGCTTGATAGTTGGGATACCCTCGCCACCGGCGAAACCTGCTGCGGCAAGCTCTGCTTTGGCCTTCTCGACATTGTAAACGGCAGTCTCCCAAGCGCCTTCATGGAATCCGGCGATTCCTGGAGGGATGATGCCATCTGCGGGTGCGCGGGTGCCATCGAAGACTGTATCGCAGATTGCCTGACGGTTGATAGCATAGCTGATGGCAGTGCGAATGCCCTTGTTCGAGAGAACTGGGTCATTGTTGTTGATAACGAGATAGTAGGTTGAGGATTCCTCTCCCAGCAGACACTGCTTACCTGGTTGGATGGTCCAACCGTCTACCGACTCGCCATACTGCGCAACAGTAGCGGAGATCTGGCCGGGAGGTATCTGGGTGAAGTCAAGGTTGCCGGCTTGGAAGTCGTTGAAAGCATTCTCAGGTGACTGATAGATCTTGAAGTCTACGGCGTCAAGCAGAGCCTTCTCGCCATAATAATCATCAAAACGCTCCACCTGAATGTATTGATCGTCTACCCACTCGCCCTTGATCTTAAAGGGACCGTTACCAATAGGAGCACGTGAGTACGTCTTGTAATCGGCTGCTGCGCCGCCTGTGGGAACCGGGCAAAGCGCTGGATGCATACAGACGAAGATGAAGTCAGCATACGCCTGAGTAAGGGTGACCTCGAGAGTCAAATCGTCTTTGGCAACAACACCGGAAAGCTCCTTGGCACCACCGCTGAGCAGTTCATCAAAGCCCTTTACCATACCCAGATGATAGCTGATCGCTGAAGGATCAGGTGCAGTGTTGGGATTAACGATACGCTCCCAACCAAACTTGAAGTCCTTGGCAGTGACAGGGTAGCCATTATGAAACTTGGCACCTTCACGTAGCTTGAAAGTGAAGACCGTTGCGTCCTCTGAAATCTCCCAACTTTCTGCTGCTGCGGGAACTAATTCGCCAGTGACAAAGTCGTAATCCACTAATGAG
>JAAYYH010000250.1 GCA_012515495.1 Coriobacteriaceae bacterium
ATGGTGGACTCACCTGTCAATATCCGAGCGTTGAAGCGTGCGGCTATTGATGCTGTCGAATGTCCCCAGCTGCCTGAGAAGTGCGAACCGACGGGAAAGAGGATCGCCGTGGTGGGTGGTGGACCCTCTGGTCTCACCGCTGCGTATTATCTGGCACTTATGGGACATGAGGTCACTGTATTCGAGCAATTCTCCAAGCTGGGTGGCATGCTGCGCTACGGTATTCCCCGTTATAGATTGCCTGCGAAGAATCTTGACTACGACATTGATGCGATACTAAGTCTGGGCATCGAGGTCAAATACAACACTACAGTGGGAACTGACGTGAGCTATAAGGAATTGGAGGAGACATTTGACAGTCTCTATATAGCTATCGGTGCTCATCAGGGTAAGAGCCCGGGTATCGAAGGCGAGAATGACGATCGCGTGATCTCGGCCGTAGAATTCCTTCACAGTGTCGAAGACGGTAATCCAATTGATCTTGCGGGCAAAGACGTCGTGGTTATCGGCGGTGGTAACGTCGCGATGGACGCGACGCGTACCGCTCGTCGTCTGGGTGCCAACAACGTCACCTGCGTTTATCGACGCCGCAAAGATGACATGACCGCTCTTCCCCAAGAAGTCGAAGCAGCAGTCGCTGAAGGCTGCGAGCTCGCAACACTCAAGGCACCTTTACGGGTCGAAGCCCGCGAAGATGGTCTGCGTCTGATTGTGCAGGGTCAGATGGCAGGCACCTACTCATGGGGTCGACCAAAGCCGGTTGGACTTGGCGGCACCGAAGAAGCTATCCCCTGCGACATCATCATCTCTGCCATTGGCCAAGCAGTCGAATTCGAGTCTTTTGAGTCTGCTGGCCTTCAGGTGAAGAACGGCAAATTCATGTATGAGGCTAATGCTGTAGGAGCGGGTTGCTCGAAGACCTTTGTTGGCGGCGATTGCGCAACTGGTCCAGCTACTGTCATAAAGGCTATCGAAGCTGGCCGCATCGCTGCTGCCAATATCGATGAGCTCTTGGGCTTCAATCATGTCGTCTGGCAGGATATCGATGTCCCCGTCGCCCAATTCAGAGACATCGTACAAACCGGTCGAGCGAACAATGCCGAACGTCCAGCCGAAATTCGGATCAAGGATTTTGCTGATGTTGAAGAACCACTCAAGCCAGAGGAGATCTGTCAAGAAGCGGGACGCTGTCTTCGCTGTGACCACTTTGGACTTGGTGCTTTTAGGGTTGGGAGGTCACCAAAATGGTAGTAATCACAATCGACGGCATATCCATCGAAGTCAAAGAGGGTAAGAAGATTTTAGACGCTGCCCGGCTCGCGGGAGTAAATATCCCAACACTGTGCCATCTCAAGGATATTAACGAGATTGGGTCATGCCGTGTCTGTGTTGTCGAGATTGAAGGTCGCGATCATCTCGCTGCGGCTTGCAACACTGAGGCCGAACAGGGCATGGTAGTGCACACTCGCACAAAGAAGGTACTTGATGCTGTCAAGACCAACATCGAACTTATCCTCGCGAACCATCGTGCTGAATGCACTACCTGCATTCGCTCCACAAACTGTGCCTTGCAGGAACTCGCGAAGAACTTCAACATCCGCGAGGAACTCTTCGAGAAGAACTACCCTCCGTTTAATTGGGATTCAGATTTCCCCCTGCAGCGCGACGACAGCAAATGCATAAAATGCATGCGCTGCATCGCTGTTTGCTCTGAAGTACAGGGTTGTAACGTTTGGGAATTCATCAACTCTGGCTCGCGTATCAACGTTGGTGTTAGAGACGGTAAGGGTATCCGTGAAGCCGGTTGCACGCTCTGCGGCCAGTGCATTACACATTGCCCGGTTGGAGCCCTCTATGCCCGAAACGATATCGACAAGGTCTTTGCCGCCATTGACAACCCGGAGATCATCACCGTCGCTAATGTGGCTCCCGCCGTTCGGGCCTCTTGGGCAGACGGTCTTGATATGCCCCAGGAAGAGGCGACGGTTGGACGTATGATCGGCACTCTGAGGATGTTGGGGTTCGACTATGTCTTCGATACCGACTTCGCAGCCGACCTTACCGTCATGGAGGAAGCGAGCGAGTTCCTTGAGCGTTTCACTCATAAAGAAGAGCATCACTGGCCAATGTTCACATCATGTTGCCCTGGCTGGGTGAGATACGCCCTCTCTCGTTACCCCGAGCTCATGCCCCAGCTTTCCAGCTCAAAATCACCCCAGCAGATGTTTGGCGCGGTGATCAAGACCTACTTCGCCGAGAAACTTGGGGTTTCTCCGGACAAGATCTTCTACACCTCAATCATGCCCTGCGTAGCCAAGAAGCAGGAAGCGGCGCGGACAGACCTATTCGCGGTACCAGATATCCCTGACATCGATGCGGTACTCACAACTCGAGAATTCTCATTAGCTATTCGCATGAAAGCCATCAATCCGAGAAATGTCATGGAATCACATTGGGATCCTCCGTTTGGAGACGCTTCGGGTGCTGGCGTGATCTTTGGGGTTTCAGGTGGAGTTTCAGAGGCCGCGCTGCGAACCGCCCACTACTTCCTTACGGGAAACGACCCAGAAGTAGAACCTTTCGAAGTATATGACCGAACAAAGGGCTGGCGAGTGAAGACCGTGGACCTTGGTGATACACAAGTCAGAGTCGCAGTTGTCAGCGGTCTCAAGAACACTGAGAGCCTCCTTGTTGCATTGCGCACTGGTGAGCTTGAGTGTGATTTTGTCGAAGTCATGGCCTGTCCGGGCGGATGTGCCGGAGGAGGCGGACAATCCATCCGCTTCAATGAGGAACTGGCTGAGGTTCGAGGCAAGATGCTCTCTGACCTTGATCAGGGACAGCCCGTTCGCTTTGCGCATGCAAATCCCTCAATCAAGATGATTTATGACGAGTATCTGGATGAACCACTTGGACCCACTTCCAAGAAGCTACTTCACGTCCAGCAAGCTCTCGAGCTGCATGAGAGATATAAGAACTTGCATGATGAAAGCGTCCACGAGAGATGAGGGTTACTAAGGGAAATACGTATCTCCGATGGGCACTTATTGTGTGCGCGCTTATAACTGGACTTGTCACCACACTTTGCGTGGGTTGCTCTACAACCTCTGGTAACAGTGAGTCAACCCGCCAGGGTTCTACGCCACCTGCGCCTGTCAGCGTCCACGTCGCCTCCCTCAAGGGACCCACCACATTGGGAATCGTTGATTTCATCCACAATGTCCGAACGGGCAGCTCCGAAGTGAGCGTGGATTATGAGTTTGAGATATATGGATTAGCTGATGAAATAGTACCAAAGTTGTTAAGAGAAGAGACCGATATAGCTTTGCTACCCGCAAATCTCGCGTCTATCCTCTATCAAAGAACTGAGGGAGATATCATAGCCATCAGCGTCAACACGCTAGGCGTCCTTCATGTTGTCAGCGC
>JAAYYH010000251.1 GCA_012515495.1 Coriobacteriaceae bacterium
GCAATAATAGCGTCTTTATCCTTGATAGCTTGGGATTGCTGCTCTTTCTCATCGAGAATCTTAGTGAGCATTTCTTCAATTTGGCTGAGTAGCGTTACCATGAGTAGCTTTTGGTTAGCTCCGTAGTCTGTGTACTTGAGTTTCATTGGTCGGGCGTGGGCGTAGGGATCTTGTTGATCCTCTATCAGGTTGATTATCTGGTTCTGGTTATCCTGTTCGATGGCGTAGTATTTCGCCAGATTCACGACATCGACGTTTGAAAACCAACCGAATTGAATAAGTTTCTCGTAGTTATCGTAGTACTGGAATCCACAGTTTCGGTCATCTCTTTTGTGAATCAGGTGGCTTTAAAGCGACAACGCTGTCTTTTGCACTGCCTGATAGCTGTTTCGAATCGGGTAGTGTGCATAGAATAGTCCTGAAGTTACTTGGATGGGCCGACGATTCGACCCGTCAGGGTAATTGATGCCGTGAGAACCAGCGGTGAGGGTACACCTGTTTTCAGAAAACATCTGACTGCTTACGATGGTCTTATAGAATTGCTGGACTTCATCTGCCCGACGCTTAGCGAAGCCATCTGGCAAGAACTCCTCATTATCCTCTGTATAGCTTGTGCGGATGAACGTTCGCCAAGGAATCTGATGTTCAACTAAAGGATCAAGAGCCTCAATCACGCCTCGTGGATTCTCTCCACTGGCTGTAATCAGGAATTCATCGACATCGATCGGTAAGACGATGTCTGCGTGGTGCTCTTCCATGGCAATTCTCAATAGCTGGTTGTTGATAAAGTATTTAGTTCCAAGATTGTATGGAATGTTATTCAGCAGGACGATTGGCAATCCCTCATCGACCAGCTGCTTGATGATATCAGCGGTGTTGTCTTTGCTGGAGTTATCGTTGATCACCAGCTTGTCACAGAATGTCAGAGTGTATCTGCAATAGGATTCGACGATGTCGCATTCATTGCGGACAGTTGTAGTAGCGATGATCCTTGGCATATCAGCTTCCTTGTTCTCGGTGTTGATGCGATAGACAAACGCAGCCTCAGTTCAGTTGCGTATTCTCTGCCAGAGGTACATTCATTCCTTGATATAGATGCTTCCTGAGTCATTTCGAAAAGCAACTTTCATCATCTCAAACTTATCCGGATTCTGCTCATGAACCTCACTTGGATTCAACACCACGAAGACACTGTTTGTATCATCCAGGGAATAGGGTTCTGTAACGTAGAACTGACTAAGCAGCGAGTTGCCCCAAGTCTCATGTTCCCAGATATCAGAAATCACAATAGCATTTACCCCAAGATGAGTCTTTAGTTCTTGTGCCTCATGCAGCAGGACAATAAAACTGGGAGTATAGGCAACACCATATTCTGGATGGTCGAGATACTCCTTGTTGAACTCAAAGATCTTCACAGGCAGAGTTGCGCTGGGATAAGGACTGATTAAAACGTTTCTGTCATGTAGTCGAGATTCTAAACCAGATAATCCAAATACACCGATAATCAGCCAAATGGCAGCGTAGGACACAACGAAGTATCTTATTTGCTTGTTTTGCATCAGGATGCCGACTCCAGAAGCAGCCAAAAAAAGCACGAGGAACCAGTTGGGAAAGTTCAACTTATAGTAGTAGTAGGTGCTCACTTCACCGGTAATAATCATTATGAAGAAGGGAATCATGTAGATCCAGAAGATTGGTACCAAAATCGTAGCCAATGTAAGCTGCCTTTTCTTGAACGCGACAAAGACCACGTACAGGGTAAAAGGCAGGAAGATGATGAAATCAGAGAAGAGATTCCGATATATACCCCCCTCTGCATTCAGTGCTGGCATCACGGTGGGGTCCTTAGTATCCAAGAAGATGATGAATACTGATGTCAAGATCACTGGCATGGCAAACGTGCCTATCTCGGCAAGCACGAGTCTGAGGGCGTGCTTGTGCTTGCTTTCGCTGTCTTTCTCTCTATCTGGATAAAGCGCATAGATAATGAAGAGGAATACCGCGAGGAATACTGGTGGAGCGAATAACGTGTAGCAGAGTCCAAGACCCAATAAGCCAAGACTGATCAGTGTTGTTATTAACGCCCTGCTGGTGAAGCACGTATAGAAACTCGCAAGGATTATCAGAAGTATGATGATATTCACTGCGATGCCAAGGTAGATAAAACCATAGATGTGATTGTTCAGAGGATAACCGAGTAAATATACCAGTGAGATAATCACAGTCACTATGTGCTTTGGGGGCGTTTTCAGAGAGTATCTGATTGCGGAATAGAATAGTAACCCAGAGTACCAGAAACCGATCAAGTCCTTGATCTCGAATGAGCGGAATTCATAGAGTCCGGGAAAGATCGGTGAGAGCATCTGGATGAACAGTGAATTGGAAAGCTGAGCGAAGTACATATTATAAGAACCGAAAATCACGCTCTTGCTCTGTGTGATCTGATTCGCAAATGTCAGATGTGCTGCGGGATCAACAGTGGCATAGGTAATCAGACCCTCGTAATGGAACCGCAGTAAGCCAAATGATAAGACAATCGCTGTTACCAGGATTGTGAGGCAAACATCAGTTAAATCGAGAGTGTAGTGCTGAACGTGACCAGAGGAGAAAGTGAGATAGATTATCACGGCAGCCAAGAGAAAGCTAGTAATCGTAACAGATAGCAGATCGACTGGAATTCCCATGAGAGAGAATATTCCGCCGATAAAACAGAGATAACATTCAAATAACAAGAGACTGACAGCGACCCACAATACCAGGCTTTGCTTACGATGGGTCTTTGGGAGCAGGATGAAAGCAATGACAAGAATTAGCGCAGACAGGAAGAACAGTAGTGCAAGTGCCATTATCTCACCCCTTCAAGCAGTACCCTCTCCAGACTTGAAAACCCAGTTATCGTTTCAGCCGACGTTTCAGCTTTCTCAGCGACCGATAGAGAACACTGAACGGTCTCGCGAAATGAAGTGACGCGAGTATCAGTTCCAAATCAACAGACTCTGTTCTCTGGTAAGAGACAGTGACAGTCTTAATGATGGCAGGAATGTCAAGTATAAGCGTAATTTGAGGATCATCTTGGAGGAATAGTATCCTATTTCCAACTACATAACCGTTCGTATCCACATCACGCGCAGAGAACCTTTTTGTTTCTCCAGACTCAGAAAGGACATCGATGAGAAGCTCGCTGATCGTCATGCTGCCAAAATCACCTGGATCGAGTCGGAGAGCGCGCTGGTGTGCTGGCGGAATCGAGGAAAATTGCCATGTGTTCGGCGAAGTTTGCGTTGCGCCATATCTGGACTTCTCAGAGAAACCTTCACCAAGGTCGAGGTACAAGACTGGCTCTCTTTTCTTTCCAATTACCTTGCTATAGACCTGTTCTTCTTCGGAGAACCTAATCTGTGTCTTTCCTTCCAACAGATCGCCAAGCCGATAAATGTATCCTGGAGGCATGATAAATGGAGTTCGATTCAGCTGGATCCTGATAAGGTCGTAGTTCTCCTGCCATTCAACAGAATCATGCAATACGCGAGAGTTATCCCCATTCTTCCATAGTCGATACAGGAAAGTCACTTTTCGTGATTCGCTGACACCGCAGAGCAGGGCGGATCTCATCAGCAGATCCCAATCCTCAGTTGTGTCCAATTCAAGGTTAAAATTGATATTCAGATGCTGATAGATATAACGTGGGATCGCGTAGCTCGAAGCCGGGCAATAATTCGTTTTCAGCTGATCGATTACATCAAATTCCTTGCAATAGATGTCGCTTATGGGGCCTATTGAACAAAGATCTTGGTGCCTGTTATCGATGCTTGTCGTCTCCCATTCTTGCGTTACCGCGAATGAATGGAGAATCGTTCCGGGAGCAGATGCTGCCAGATCATGGAAAACCTCAATCCAATTGTCGAAAAGCAGATCATCATCATCAAGGATAGCGATGTAATCACCCTTAGCTTGCGCGAATCCAATATGCAATGGAGTGGCTCTGCCGCCCCTATCGACTTTTATGAAACGGATCTGATTGCGAAGCCATTCAGGCGTATCGCCAATTGCCTTTTCGACGATGAGCTGATGCTCGACATCGACTTTATGTCCAAGAACCAACACTTCGAAGTCAGTCATCGTCTGAGCCGTGAGGCAGAGCAGGGTTTCTGATAGAGCCTCTGGGCGCTTGCCCTGTGTGCGAATGATCACCGACAGGAAAGGGGCTTGATCTTCAGGAGCAGATACCGATCGTCTCGGCATCGCAAGATAAGCACGAATGAATTGATTTACTGTTGCGTGGGGATCGAAGGTTCCCTTCAGCCAATCCAAGTATTTGTATACAGTGGTATCTGCGGATAATAGTGGACTGTCTGCGGGGAAATGTTGATCAGAGACTTCTATCTCAAAATCTCTCGATCGTATCATCTCGAAGCCGCACAAACGCATCATCTGTTCGAGCGATTGATGTGTGAAGAACGAGATGTGTGAAGCATCCAAGAGACCGGTCTCGGTGTAATCAAAACGTCCTTCTAGCAGCTTGAACGTAATATCTCTATGAGCGATGTTGGGTACGCTGATCACTAGCGGGGCGTGGTATTTAAGGGAAAGGGTGTGCGCGATTTCAAGTAGCAGCTTGGGGTTTGGCAGATGTTCAAGCACATCGAGTATAGAAATTGATGCGATGCTCCTTCCCTTGAGCAGTGTCTGAATGAAAGCTAGTGTTGCTTCTATGTCAGTGAACTCGTGGACGTAAGCCTCGCAACCATGACTTAACAGGTAATCGACTGAGTCAACGTTGCTGTCGATGCCAAGATATTCGACATGCAGATTATTCTCTTTAATGCCATAAGCGATGGCGCCAAAGCCGCAACCCAAATCAAGGTGAACGCCTTCGGAAACAGATAGATCCTTGAGAATTTCAACAACACTGCCATAGATATTGTCAGTTGCGTATTGGTTTTGGTATTTATCTCTCATGTTGAAGGATCCTCGCCTTATGTCGACTCGATCACAATAGATATTCTAAACAGTGAACCGCCGTTTTTCGTAATTGAATCCTTCAAATGAAGCAATACGATGAGCTTTATCTAGAGCCTCTGGGAGATTTTTGGCCTGTAGGCGTTCCAAGAACGACGATGCAGCTCTTTGGTAGACATCGTCATCGTTCTCTGAGAAGTTCGAGAGGATTTCATCGAGCAGTTTCTGGTTGGACCATTTGTAGGCCAAGAACAATGCCGCTTCAGCAGAGTAATAGACCTCTGCTTCAGTGGGCTCGCATCTGCCTTTTGAATTGAGGCGCTTGGCATGGTAGACAACTGCAGCAGGTCTGTAAATTATTCGTCTGCCCGTCAGGCGAATCCGCCAGGACAGATCCACGTCATCGCAGTACAGGAAGAAGCAGGTCTCATCAAAACCACCAACTTCCTGGAAGACAGTGGTTGGAACAAGGGCAGCCGCTCCGGAACCCCAAGAGGTTTCGCCAGTTGCTCTGTCATATTCTTTTGGGTGTTCGATTGGCGTCTGCCGTGCTTCGACCAAACCGACTCGCAGTTCCTGATTAGCGAAGGGAGCCAATGCCTCGGTGAAGTAATTAGGTGAGAGAATTACATCAGGATTGATAATTAAGATGTACTCAGTCGAGCAATTCTCTGCAAGCAGATTATGGCCGCGAGAAGTGCCGGTGTTCTCATCAAAGAAGTGGTAGCTGAAAGAAAAAGCGTACTTGTACTGCTCTGCCAGTTTGTCTACGTCAGAGCTGGATAGTACGGGGATGGGGGAGGCGTCGCCATATTTGACCTTGACAGAACCTATCAATCCATGCGAATCCCTCCTTGCGACTTGGATTGCATTATCGATGCTGTCCAAAGCTTTGACGATGCTGGGAAGTTGGTTGTTGTAGATAACGGATTGGATTTGTAACGTCGCATTTGTAACCATCGAATATCCTTACAGTCGTTCATGCGAGAAGTCTGGAGTGAAAAAAACGCAGCAATCATTTCAATAATAATCATCTATTTGATGATAAAACAGCAAATCGACGTGCTGTCATTCTAACATTATCATCATTTAAGACAATGCAGTTAGTGCAGGGTAAGTAAAAGGAATGCCAAGCATTCTGTAGACTGTGGTTTGAAAACTGTAGATTTTTTACACAATACCA
>JAAYYH010000252.1 GCA_012515495.1 Coriobacteriaceae bacterium
AACATTACTCAACATCTCATAGTTGCTATAGTTCTCTGGATCGCTGGCAATGGCTTTCTGATACTTCTGGATTGAAGCCTGATACATATTGCGCAGATCAAGTTCTCCTTCGACACTTTTATCGTCGCTGGATGTTGACGCATCTCCCTCGCTTGAAGCTGCTCCTGTATTTGAAGCCGCTCCCCCATCCTTTGCCTGTTGGTTCTGCTGAGAATTGCCACAACTTGATAGCCCTATTCCCGCCACCGGTACCATCAGCGCCAAAACGACGATAACGCAGATGATGACGGTACCAACCTTCACAAAGGTGCTTTGTCCACTTTTCTTCTTTATTGCCACTATTGCTCCTTCAAACCACTGATGCAACCGCAAACCCTATTTTCGCAGTTTGATGCGCATCTCCTCAACACGGGAGAAGATACGGTTGTTGCCAATCTCTTCATGCTCACGATCATAGAGGATCTTACCTCCCACCATCGTCATCATCACACTGTCCTGATTGGCGGTGTGAACGATTGCGGAGTTTGGATCGTGTGTTGGCGCTTGATTAGAGCTGGAGAGATCGATGGCGATGATATCGGCCTTCTTCCCCACCTCAAGCGAGCCGATCTGGTCATCTAGACGCAAGGCCTCTGCAGACCCCAGAGTAGCCAGTCGGATCATCTGCGCCGCGGTGATGAAGTCGCTACGGGTATTGACAGCACGTTGCAATAACATTCCCAGACGCATATCCAAAATCGGGTCGGTGGCATCTGTCGCTGCAGGCGAATCGGTGCCTAGGCCAACGCGCAGCCCGGCTTTGATGAACTTGGTCAGAGGCGGGATGCCCATGGCGAGCTGAGCATTACAGCGCGAACAGACCGCAATCGCGACGTCATATTCCACCAGCTTGTCGATGTCCTCATCATCAACCTGCACACAGTGTATCGCCAGCACATTGGGAGCACGGAAGACGCCCCAATTGAGTATGTAGCGCACAGGACTGGTGCCTGTCGCGAGCCAGGGAGGCATATCGATACCATAACCACGCTCTTGTTCGGTGGAATGGACCGAGAAGATCGAGGAGCCATAACGGATGAAATCGTATTCTTCCTTACTGCCAGCAAGGTGCAGAGCTAAAGGTGTACCATCCATGGCGTATTCAGCAGCACGCTGGAAGATGAGCGGGTGACAGGTATACAGGGCTGCAGGAGCAATGCCGATGCGGATGGATTCAAAATCCGATATCTCGCGCCAATGCTCGACATCGGCAATCGCAGCAGAGAAGACCTCGTCAACCTCTTTGCGATCCATGGTACCAACCTCGCGATAGATCACACCTCGTAGGCCAACTTCCTGGATCGCTCGCAGAGAGGCCCCCGTCTTAGTGATGTCGGCGATGGTTGTGATACCGCTACGTAAAGCTTCCAGAGCACCAAGTAGAGCAGAATCGTTCCAGTCCTGCAGGCTGAAGAGCTTCTCTTTTTCTTCAAGATGGATCTTCCAAGCAGCGTAAGGAACGTCTTCAATCAGCCCTCGCATGGCGGAGTATTCCAGATGCGTGTGGGTATCGATAAATCCGGGCATGATGGCTGAAAGCCCAAAATCAATCGTCTCCTCATCTGGATAACGGGTCTTGAGCTTGGTCGCGTAACCGATGTCCTCAATACGCCCATCTCGAACCAATACCGCGCCGTTCTCGATATGCGGCTTGCTCACCGGTAACACATAGCGGGCAACCAACAACATGATGGCCTCCTGTCAAAATCTTCACCAGAAGAAGCGTTTTGCTCCCCCACGCAATCAGACAACAGCGGTATGCAGGGCAACGATACCGCCAGTCAGATTCTTGTATGTCACACTTGAGAACCCAGCTGCATATAGCATACTCGTGAACTCATCTTGTGCCGGAAACGCCCTTATCGAATTATTCAGGTAGACGAAACCTTGTTTGTCTCCTGTTAATAATCCGCCGATAAAGGGTATCACCGTCTTGAGGTATATATGATACAACGTCTTGAAAACCGGGTTCGTTGGCGCAGAAAACTCCAGAACCACATATCTCCCACCGGGCTTCAAAACGCGGTGAGCCTCCCGGAGGGCAGCCATCCGATCTGGCATGTTCCTGACCCCATAGGCGCAAGTGACCAGGTCGAAGGTAGTATCCGCAAAAGGCAATTGCTGACCATCAGCAACCACCAGCTCAATCGCCACACCGCTGCCTTCACCTTCGTCAAAACGTCTTTGCGCCACAGAGAGCATCTCAGCATTGAAGTCGCTTAAGACGATTCGGGCAGGATGCGAACCCTGAGCTATGGCGAAACTAACATCTCCAGTACCAGCAGCGATATCTAGCATCATCGTCTGAGAGTCAGCGTTTGCGGTGCTGACAACCTGTCGCAACCAGCGCTTGTGAATACCTAGACTCGAAAGTGCATTGAACAGGTCATAACGGTTGGCGATACGGCTGAATATCGCATGAATCCGAGCTTGAGCCATCGCTGGCGGTTCGGTTTCAGATATCGCAGCAACCACTTGTCTTGATGCTTTATGCTCGCATTCTGGATTTGCAGAATGCGGATGTTCGATTGCGTTCATGGTCATATCCAGTCCAAAGATGAAAACGCGTAGCTTTATAGTATACCAGCGCAGACAGGCGCTGGTTGGTTGAAGTGGGTCCGGCGGCTTTCATTTGACGCGAATAAACGTTATCCTGATTTGTCTGTACTTGATTCAGGAGGATGCTGACACCTTAATTGCCGGCTTTTCCAGTCCATGAATCAAAACCACGTATCATCAGCCTGAGGACCGCCCAGATTGAACCTGTAGCTTCAGAGGAGAGAGACATCATGTTGCGAATTCCCGATTCCCGTCTCGATATGCTGATTGCCGAGGATGTTCCCTACATCGACCTGACCTCAGTAGCTTTGGACATCACACAGGAAATGGGAGAGATGGAATATTTCACTCGTGAGGATTGTCTGCTCTGCTGTACTGAGGAAGTAGCGCGCATGATGTCTCGCCTCGATGTAACTGTGACAGAATCCAAGCCCAGCGGCAGCCGTATCGCAGCCAATGAGACGTTTCTCGTGGCGCAGGGTTCAGCCGGTGCCCTGCATATGGCTTGGAAGGTCTGTTTGAACATGTTCGACCATTATTCTGCCGT
>JAAYYH010000253.1 GCA_012515495.1 Coriobacteriaceae bacterium
AGCTTCGACGTAGTCGTTTCCAATCCACCATACATACCTTCAGGTGAGCTCGAGCTTCTGCCCCACGAGGTTTTTGACTATGAACCCAGTCTGGCTCTGGATGGTGGCGCAGACGGTCTGGACGTTTATAGGCGCCTCATCGGACAGGCGGCAACGCTCTTGCGACCAGGGGGTTTATTCGCCTGTGAGTTGCATGAGACCAACCTCGATCAAGCTGCGCTGATCATTGGTCAAGCGTCTTGCGTCAAGCGGCCGGCTAGCCAGTCTCAGATGCCACATCGGTCTCAATGCTTCGAACAGGTCACCATCCATGAGGATCTGGCAGGTAGACCGCGCTTCATCACGGCAGTGCGCAGTGTTTGCGCCTGCGATGTCGGAGTCGGGATATTCACTGGAGAAACCAGCTACGAACATGACATCCTGGTGAGGGCAAAGCGATGACCATCGACCCTGCGCCACGGATAGTCACTGTCGATCCGAATGTACCACAGCCAGCGCTCATCGCGCAGGCTGTGGCTGTCCTCAAAGCTGGTAAACCAGTCATCTTCCCAACTGACACTGTCTACGGAGTTGGCGTGGCGGTACGCGAAGACGCCGACAGCAACGAGCTCTATCTGCTGAAGAAGCGTGATGTCGACAAAGCGATTCCCTGGCTGATTGACAGCACGCAACGACTTGAAGACTTTGCCGACTATCTGCCAGATTATGCGCTCAGGCTTGCTCAGACGTTCTGGCCGGGACCGCTGACGTTGGTAGTCAGGGCAGCGAAGACGGTTCCTATACAGTATCGCGCTAAGGATGGCAGCATCGCCCTACGTGTGCCTGATAGTCCCGTAGCCCTGGCGCTGCTTAGGGCGCTCGGGGCTCCGATTGCCACATCCAGCGCGAACCCTCAGGGTGAGGCACCACCTACGCAGTTGGCTGCACTCGATGCCACGCTGATTGCGGGGGCGGGGTTGGTTATCGATGGGGGAGTGGCTTTTGTCAAGCAGCCTTCCACCATCGTCTCCTGTCTGGCGGATGAACCCCGATTGATCCGCGCGGGCGCTTTGAGCTCAGAGCAGATTGCAGCAGCCTTGGGTTGAATTACGTGTCGTACAGATCACAGCTCTGGATAGATTGCGGCGTTGGATTGGGAGCGGTGTCGGATAAGCCGCATGTTAAACTGGTAGACGTTATCGATTACGAGAAGAGGCACAGATGATGCAGGCATCAGCGGATAGCACAGATATCAAGAAGCTCCGTGTGGCGATAGCTTCGGATCACGCTGGCTTTGAGCAGAAGACCCGGCTGGTGGCATTCTTACGCGAGCAAGGTCTGGACGTGATCGATTGCGGGCCCGAAGATGACAATCGTGTTGATTATCCTGATTTTGCCACTAAAGTCGCCTATGCAGTTGTTGGCGGACTGGCAGATAGGGGTATCTTGGTCTGTGGCACTGGGATCGGAATGGCGATTGCAGCCAACAAGATAGCTGGTATCAGAGCCGCAAACGTCATCACACCACAGATGGCCGCGCTTGCTCGCCAGCATAATGACGCCAACGTGGTGTCTGTCAGCGGTCGCTTCATCGATCCCGATGTCAATGAGCAGATCGTAACCACGTTCTTATCCACGGATTTTGAAGGTGGTCGCCACAGTCTTCGAGTCGAGAAGATCGACGCCCTGGATTGAGCCATTGATTGGATCAGGGTTGAATCAGATGAACCAAGACTGAGCCGGGATTGATGGTCTCATCCACGGTTTTTATCCGCTTTGCAAGCACAGCGCGCTTCAGGTGCGGTACTATGCTTAGCGGCATATTTCACATTATGAGAAGCTTTACAGGAAAGGCGCGTCATGTCTCTCGAACACCTTTACGCACAAGATCCGCTCGTTGCCAACATCCTCAATGACGAACTCAGTCGTCAACGTACACAGATCGAACTGATCGCGTCTGAGAACTTCACCTCCATGGCCGTCCTTGAGGCGGTGGGAAGTGTTCTCACCAACAAATACGCCGAAGGCTATCCCAACAAACGCTATTACGGTGGTTGCCACGTAGTCGACATCGTCGAGGATCTGGCGCGAGATCGCGCCAAGAGCCTATTCGACGCACGATTCGCTAACGTCCAACCGCACAGCGGGGCTCAGGCGAATTACGCGGCCTATCTGGCAACGGTCAACCCGGGAGATACGGTGCTGGGGATGAGCCTGGCTCACGGTGGGCATCTCACACACGGATCTCCCGTCAACTTCAGTGGCTTGTTCTACAATATGGTTTCATATGGCCTCAATCCGGAAACAGAACTCATCGATTACGACGAGGTGGAGCGTATCGCCAAGGATTGTCGGCCCAAGGCTATCTGGGCAGGTGCCAGTGCCTACCCACGTATCATCGATTTTGAACGTTTCTCCCAGATCGCCAAGGAAGTTGGTGCCTATCTGGTAGTCGATATTGCGCATATCGCAGGCCTCGTCGCTGGCGGCGCGCATCCAAGTCCGGTGCCCTTTGCCGATATCGTCACCTCAACATCACACAAGACCCTACGCGGACCACGCGGTGGTTTCATCCTCACCAACAATGAGGAGTTGGCAGCAAAGATCGACAAGGCGATCTTCCCTGGCGCGCAGGGTGGCCCGCTGATGCATGTCATCGCCGGAA
>JAAYYH010000030.1 GCA_012515495.1 Coriobacteriaceae bacterium
TGGACCCAGATGATCGAAGTAGAGATTGTGGTTGTAATAGCCGCCGCCGTTGTTGCGGATTGCGGTTTTAGCCTCGCCCAGGTCGCTCTTATTCCAGTTGATGAGGATGTCTTCGATAGACTGGTTCATCACACCGGCCTTCTCAGCGGCATCGTTGAAATTCTTGGTATATGTGGCATGATGCTTGGCGTAATGTGTCTCAACGGTTAATGCATCGATGTAGGGTTCCAGCGCATCGTAGGCAAAATCCAGTTTAACTTGTTCAAACATCGGGGCCTCCTTCTCTCGTGATATTTTTGTGTTAATCAAGAAAGCTTCTCGTGGCTTTATCACAGGTTTCCCTGCCTGTCAGTAGTAAAAGTATACTACGTTTGTAGCTTTTCTCCAGATTGGGAACATATAGCTGCCAACCATCGGTAAAAGCGGTATGCTTACTCTATCAGTATCCGAGCAAGGTGTCCCGTTTGCTTCCGGGTTCACCGATCGAAGGAGGCGTTATCCATGGATATCATCGTCACCGGTCGAAGAATGACAATCAGCGACGCATTACGATCCTATGTTGAGGAGAAGTTAAACAATTCTGTCAAGGTCTTTGATATTTCTCCGATGTCTGCAGAGGTCGTTTTGTACATGGAACGCAACCCCGCCAATCCCACGCCCGCAGTTGCTGAGGTGACGTTACGCACCAAGGGTCACGTGATCAGGTCCGAGGAAGCCGAAGAGGATATGTACGCGGCAATCGATGTGGCTACTGCAAAAGTAGAGCGTCAGCTGCGCAAGTATAAGACCAGGGTTGTCGACAGGCGCATCCGTGGCAAAAAACTGCAGGAAGTGCTGCAGCCAGTGGATTCAGCGGCTACAGACAATCTGATCAGTGTCATTACCATGGACGATGGCAGAGAAGATAGTGAGATTGTGCGTGTCAAAGAGGTTGAGCTGTCGGCGTTGAATGAAGAGGAAGCGCTGATCCAGATAGATCTGTTGGGGCATGACTTCTTTGTCTATACCGATGACATAACTGGGTTAACCAATGTCATGTATCGGCGTAAGGATGGTAGCTATGGCATTCTCAAGCCTAAGATCGAGACACTGGATGCTGTCTGAGAATGCCAGAGAAAAAACCAAAAAGTAAGGTACCTGTCGCAAAGACCACATCGAAGAGCGCGCTAGGGGGGGCATCACAGAATTCGTCAAAGAGCCCGCTCAGAGGCACATCTAAAAGCGCGTCCGGAAGTGCTCCAAAGAACGCGTTAAAGAATCCGCCCAAAGCGCCTTTTAATATACCGCGTATGTCCGGGCGATTGTTCTTTGGCCTTGCCGCTGTTGTCTGCCTGGCTATCGCAGCGGTGTTGTTGGTGCCGGTTGCGGGCGACTACTATGCGGCCAAGCGCGCGAACGATCAGTTGGAGGCTGAATACCAAGCTCTTGTGAATCGTAACGCGAAGATACAGGATCAGATTGACAGCTTAGAGACTCCCGAGGGTATCGAGGACCGTGCTCGCGAGGAATTTGGTTGGGTGAAGGAAGGGGAAAGCGCAGTGAATATCACCGGGCTTGAGACTTCGGATTCCTCCACTGTGATGCCCAACGCGGTAAGCCCCGGATCTGTGCTGCCAGAGTCAACATGGCTGACGAATCTGTTGGACAAGGTCTTTGGTGTCGAGCAACCCA
>JAAYYH010000254.1 GCA_012515495.1 Coriobacteriaceae bacterium
AAAACAACTACTTCCGGCTCGCATCGTTTCGTAAGCTGTTCCCAAAATTTACCGGTATAAAGAACAACGGACGCTATATCGACCTCGATTTTTTTCAACTTCAACATCTTTCCTATCTCGACCAAGACATCAGATCGGTGCTTCTTTCCATGTCACTTGATATAGAGCATTACGAGAAAGTTAAGATCATCGACAAGGTGACGACAAGGGAAAATGAGGATGGCTATTCTATCGTCAAGGACTATAGAGACAGCCTAAACGAGAAGCGTCAAAAAGAATTAACGCGAGAGCTCTCAATACGTGAAAGCGACATTTATTGCGGGACAATCATCAGGAAGTATGGCGACGATATGCCTGTTTAGGTTTTCTTAGAGGTAATCCCGTTCGGAAGATTCATTGACTACTGTCGTTTTTGCGCTGAAAGATGGGGAGACAAGACTCTCCTCGATGAGCATTATTTATTAAAAAGAATTAAGTCGATTCGCAACGCGACCGCACACGGCTCATGTCTTATAAATGGTTTTGCAGAGAAAAGCACGTCTGGGATTGAATTGTCGTATGAGGTCAGACGCGCTGTGTCCAAGATGGGAATACCAAAGAGTACATGGAAGAAAAGACTTGCAAACGACCGGATGAATGAGATAGCCACTTTATTCTTCTTATACTACCGTCTTGTTCCTGCAGGTGAGTCCAGATCGAAGGCATCTGGAATTCTAGGAAGCTGTCTTTGCACGTTTGAAGGGACTGAGAAACTATACGCCGAAAACAGTGTGATTGTTTCTTGCATGCTCTTCATTCGTCGATTGACAGAAAACTTCAACCTGTCATAATCAAGGCATCTCGAAAAACCGAGAGGTTTTGCAGGGCGGGACCGGATGACTGGTTCTGCCCTGATTTTTTAAATGGACCTTAGTTATACTAGGCACCTTCACTCTTAACTTTGCGTCCAATCTAGCCCCCCTCTCCACCTGTCTTGACCGAATCAGGAACCACATTTCTTGGAGCCTAATGCATCGATTAGCTTTTGAGCCGTTGACGGAATAAAGGGCTGATGTAGGGTACCGCGCCGGTCACTACGACAGGAACATCACAACTAAGGCTGGGGATGTCAGGGGATCAGCCAGAGAACCGGTACCCTTTCCCAGATACTCATCATTCTTTCAGGTCGCACTTACGCTTTGACATCGATTCATCACCTTCTACTAAAACACCCTTGGAGCAAGTAATATGTAACACGTGATGCTCCCCTACCCCTCAACCTCCACCGTGTCCAACGTGATGCTCAACGTATAGGACCTGTTGAAAGGGCAGTTAGATGTTTACAAATGCGACTGTGTTGTTCTCCATGCAAACGACCACTGTCATTTATGAACACGTCAGACTCGCTTCGCGCCTCCTGAAGAAGAACTACGACTTGGGTTACAACGAGTTCTCTGTGCTCTTTGTCCTTCTCAGATACGGCCGCCCTGCCAGTGTGGATGAGCTCAGCAACTATCTGATGCTTGCCAAGAGCACGGTTCTGGCACTACTGGTCAATCTTGATAATCGTTGCCTAATTCACAAAGAGAATGCCTCGGATGACCACCGTCTGATGGCGTGCAGTCTGAGTTCCAGCGGATGCGAACTTGTCAGTTGGGCTACTGAGGATGTCGGCAACATGTTGAGAAACAGATTCATGCGATCATTACCAAGAGAAGAGTTCCAGGCGTTCGCAGATATCAGCGAGGATCTTGATGTTCTGCGTGGCTACTCAGTGCTTAAACTATCGCGCAGGGAACCTGCCAAAACATGCGGCAAGATCCCCAGTTATTGGTTTTCTGCCGAGCATTACATATTCTGGCGAGTGATTGTCGACAGATGGACAGATGTAATCAAAAGATATAACTCCTTGTCGTTTGACGCTTTTAGGATACTGGAGCTCGTTGCTGCCTATGGAGATATGAGTCTTGGTACTATCGCCAATCGTCTGTTCATGCAGAAGAGCGGCGTAACCATCTACAAGAACAAGCTACTCAAAGACAATCTGTTGACCCAACACCCCAATCCCTTCGACAGACGGGGGTTGCTGGTTCGCTGTACAGCGCAGGGACGACTGCTCGCAGGCAAAGTCCGCGCAGACCTGGATGAGGTGATGCGTTCGGGTCATTCGAGTCTGACTGAATCTGAGATCATCGTCTTGGATGCATGGTATATGAGGATGTACGTCAACATGCATATTGAACAAGCCACATTGTAGTCATTAATAGCCTGTAGTCTGTAACTAAATTGCTGGGTGAGAATCAGCTCCATAGCCATTTATCAGGCATTATGTGTCTGTCAATACACTTTAGATTGTGATTGATATAACAAATTTCCTTCCATATCATGCTCACCCGAGAGGGTAATCCACTTAGGGTAATCCACTTATAAGAGTCACCCTAGAAAAGGAGGAGAGTATGAAGCAGGAGGAAGCAAAGGGGAAGGGCATCAGCAGGAGGACATTCATGTCTGGTGCAGCGGTAGGTGCAATGACGCTTATTGGTTTAAGCGGATGCTCGGCTGCCAAGAAAGATGAGGCATCTGCAGATAGTGGTGCAAAGAGCGAACCCGTAGCTCCAGCAACCATGGATGAAGAGCTCGATTGTGACATCCTGGTTGTCGGGGCAGGTATCTCTGGGCTGGCGGCTGCAGTACAGGCGGCTGAAGACGGCAACAAGGTCATTGTCTTGGAAAAGGGATCCACGGCTGGCGGCAACGGCCTTGGCACCGAAGGAGTCTTTGCTGTTGGATCGGAACAGCAGCAGCAGCTTGGCATTGACATCGATCCCGTCGATATCATCCGCACTGAATTGAGCGAGTCGCAGTGGCGATCAAACGGAGCTATGTGGTACGACCTTGTGTCGCGTTCTGCAGAGAACCTCGCGTGGTTGCAGGAAAACGGTGTCCTGTTCAGCGGAGTGGTTGATAACTACCATGTGGGTCTCTTTCCCACCATGCATTGGTTTGATCAGAACCTTGGCGCACTGAGTTACGTGCCGCAGATGCAGGCTGCGGCCGAGAAGAACGCCGCTGAGTTCTATTTCGATACTGCGGCGAAATCACTTATCAAAGCTGAGGATGGTTCCATTAGCGGTGCATTTGCAGAGGATTTTGATGGGAAGGTCTATCGGATAAACGCGAAGGCTGTGGTCTTGGCATCTGGTGGAGTGGGTGCCAATCCCAAACTGCTCGCAGAGATAGGATGGACGCAGGAGAAGATCGACGAGATGATGGTGGTCTGCAATCCAAACGTCGCCGGTGACGGCTATAAGATGGCAATGGATGTAGGCGTGAAGAGCTTCTTGCAAGATGCTGCCATTCAGGCTTTCCAAGGTGTGCATGCTTTTGGAAACGATAGTACGTCACCCTATAACAGCCCGTTGAACGGCGGTAATGGCCTGTGTGCCCTTGGTCCCTGCGTATGGGTAGACCAGGATGCCAAGCGCTTCTGTGATGAGTCTTTGGCTTTAGTCTTCAATATGGCGGCAAATGCCACAGCCTGCCTTGCTAATCGTGAGACCTATGCCATATTCGATCAGACTTTCGTCGAGTCCTGCGCACTTGAGCCCGAGGACCAGAAGATACTTGATGCCGCGGTAGCTGGGAGCAACCCTGACAGCGTGTTCTCGGCAGATAACCTTGATGACCTGGCCGAACACTTCAAGTTGGATGTCGATACCTTCAAGGAGACGTTGGGTCGCTACAATGAATTCTGCGAAACCGGCAAGGATGGGGAGTTTGGCAAGAATGCGAGCTTTATGCAGAAGATATCCTCGCCACCTTTCTATATCGCAAAGGTAGTGAACAATCTGGTTGTTATCGACGGTGGTGTCACTACGAATATCCGTACAGAAGCACTTGATGAGAGGCTGAATCCGATTCCAGGTCTCTACGCAGTAGGCTTGGACGGAGCGATGTTGTGGCGTAAGGTATACACACAGAACATGCCCGGCACCATCATGGGTAACAACGTACATTCTGGCCGGACTGCCGCGCGTAACGCCAAGGAGTATGTAGCGTCAATCTAAACTGCGGGCTGGGTTTATGAGCGAAACGATCAAGGGCGATTCACTTTGGATCGCCCTTGATGGCTGACCTCCCATAAGGGAGCTGGAAGAAGAGGTAAGGCAAGGTTTCAAAACTGTAATGCTATCCGATCATACGGCCGAGAAGTACCTAGCGGCTTAGGTAGGTCCAAGAAAACATCCGCACCCCCTCCAGAAGCTTCATGCTTGACGAAAACACGCTGCTCTTGGGTGACAAGACATCGAGCGCCGCAGCCACGGCGCTCGACACGCTGGAGAGAGCGATCGGGAAACCC
>JAAYYH010000031.1 GCA_012515495.1 Coriobacteriaceae bacterium
AATACTGGTGATGGCCACAAGATGGCCATGTGGGTTGGTGCCGAGATGCAAGCTAAACCTTTCCCGCCAATGCTCCATCCACAGGCCTTGGCTATGTTCCATGGTCCATTCATGTTCGTGAACGTGCGTGGTAAGAGGTTCATGAATGAGGCAACGTGGGTTCAAGGTAAAGCTGTAAAATATATGCAACAGCCACCAAATTCCCAGGGACTGCATTTGGCATACTCAGTCTTTGACGACAACTTCACTCGAGATACAGCCGACAGCTTGAACTATGGTGGAGGCATGTTCTGGGACAGCCTTTCTGGTGTCCAAGGCGTTCCCTTTGATGAAGCAGCACTGAGGACTCAGGTTGAAGGTTTTATTGAAAGAGAAATTGGTTTCAAGGCAAACACGCTCGAAGAACTCGCAGACCTTTTGGAGATTGATAAGGAAGCCTTCCTTGAACAGACAGAAAAGTATAACGCTGACTGTGAGGCCGGTGTTGATAGCCAGTTTCGTAAAAATCCTCGCCTACTTTATCCCATCAAACAAGCACCATTCTATGCCCTGAAGAATGGTGCCACGATGATGTGCATGCCTGGCGGCATTAAAATGAGTCCTCGTCTTGAGTGCTTGGACAAGGATCTGAACCCGATTCCGGGATTATATGCGGCAGGAAACGCATCGGGCGATCTCTATGCTCAGGACTATCCGATTCATGTTTCTGGAACTTCGACCAGCCGCTGTTTAACGTGGGGTTATCTACTTGGGCGTTTCATCGCCGGCGTTGAATAACCTGTACAGTATTTGAGCTCATAGCTCTATCAGAGACGGAAGAGAGGCTCTCTTCCGTCTCTTCTTATCGATAAGAACCTCCCTTGCATAAACATTGATATCTCAAAGCTCGAAAGACTCAAGTTAGTTGAACTTGAGGTTAAACACTTTTTGCGTAAATCGCAAACATAGAACATCATCACTAGTTTCTGGAGGATACGCTGATGGCAGATCCAACACAACCAATATCCCTAATGTTAAAATCGGTGATGCTGCGATTATTACCGCGCTCTCAACAGTAGAGAACAATCTTGAAAAGCTGACATCAATACGTGAATTGACATCAATACGTGGATTTGAGGAATCAATGAATAACCCCTTGGACTTTGGACCTTTCTACCATGGCACAAAAGCTGACTTGCAGATAGGTGATGTATTGGAGCCTGGCTATAACTCAAACTATGGTGAGCAAGCGAAGGCCAACTTTGTTTATTTCACCGCAACACTCGACGCGGCCATATGGGGAGCAGAGCTTGCGG
Source organism: Coriobacteriaceae bacterium (assembly GCA_012515495.1). Classification (GTDB taxonomy): domain Bacteria; phylum Actinomycetota; class Coriobacteriia; order Coriobacteriales; family UBA8131; genus UBA1419. Next base: position 1,296 of record JAAYYH010000031.1, read on the forward strand.
CTGGCGATAAACCAGGTCGGATCTATCAAGTGGAGCCCACTGGTATCTTCGAAAATGATCCTAATTTGACAGATAAGAAGTTCCCTGGCAACCCAACCAGATCTTACCGTAGCAAACAGCCGTTGCGAGTAGTGGGTGAAGAGTTGGATTGGGAAGGACACGCTCCAGAGGTGTTGCAGAACATGTTAGATAACCTTGAGAAACTTAAGCAGCTTGGTATAGAGGCAATTAACGACTGACCACAATGTAAAGTTCGCCATACGCATGCTGCTAAGATTTAGGCTATCAGACACATGTAGTCCTGCCGATTATCTTGTGCACAGATTGTCGGACGGATAGATGCATCCTTTGATACTATCGTTGGTGAAAGGAGGTTGTTCGTGGATTCGCTTAGTAGCATGAATAACGCACTGGTATACATCGAAGATCACCTGACAGAAGACATTGATTATGGCGAGGTATCAAGAATCGCTCACTGCTCAGAATATCATTTCAGGCGAATGTTCTCTTTTTTATCAGGTATTGGCCTATCAGAATATATCCGCAGAAGAAGACTGACATTGGCTGCCCTCGATTTGAAAGATGCGAATCTGAAGATAATCGATGTTGCCGTCAAATATGGCTATGATTCAGCTGATTCATTCTCGCGGGCTTTTCATTCTATTCACGGCATTTTGCCTTCTGATGCCAGAAGTGAGAATACTCAGCTAAAAGCCTATCCTAAGATGACCTTTCAATTATCGATTAAAGGAGGGTGCGAAATGAATTATCGCATTGTTGAGAAAGGACCATTCAAGCTAGTTGGTCTAAAGAAGAGGGTTCCCATTATCTTTGCAGGCGTCAATCCAGAGATCGCGAAGATGGCAGAGCTTATGACCCCCGAGGTTATTACAGAACTGAAGGCTCTATCAAACGTAGAACCAACAGGCATCATCAGCGCATCTGCCAACTTCTCGGAAGGGAGAATGGAAGAGAAGGGTGAGCTTGATCACTACATTGGTGTAGCAACTTCAAGTGAAGGAGCGTATACAGGGATAAGCGAAGGGACAAGGGCAAGAACGAACTCAGGGACAAACTCAAGTACGAACTCAGAGGCTAGCTCAGAGTCGAGCGCAAAGACAGCGGAATTCGATGTATTGAGAGTAGAAGCCAGTACCTGGGCAGTTTTCGAATCCGTTGGGCCATTCCCCGAGACACTGCAAAATGTGTGGAGCAGGATATACTCGGAGTGGTTCCCTTCTTCAGGATATGAGCTAACCTCAGGTCCTGAGATCTTGTGGAACGAGAGTCCAGACACTAGCAATCCTGAGTACCGAAGCGAGATATGGGTTCCAGTGAAGCCGTCGGCTACATGCCGGTGATTTTCCTGTTCGCATCTTGCTTGAATCTACTGTGCGTCACAATCAAGACCAAACCTTACAACAAAATCAGGCCATAATGCACAATATAATCGCGCCATACCCTATAATATAATCCCGCCAAACTCCACATCGTCACTGATACTGTGTTATAGTTCATTTGACGAAAGGAACCAGCATGGCAAAAGAATATCTCCCCCGCATATACGATAAGGTCCTCGCGCGTAAGCTTGAAGCAAAGGGTGCCGTACTCATAGAGGGTCCTAAATGGTGTGGAAAGACTACTACAGCATTGCAGCAAGCCAAGAGCGTCCTTTATATGCAGGATCCAGAGACACGCAGCCAAAATCTGATGATGGCCGACATTCACCCTACAGAATTGCTCAGAGGAGACACTCCCAGGCTGATAGATGAGTGGCAAATCGCGCCAAAGCTTTGGGATGCCGTGCGCTTCGAGGTCGATAGGAGAGATGAGTTTGAGCAGTTCATACTAACCGGATCATCTGTGCCCGTAAGCCTTGATGAGAAATCGCACACGGGAACCGGCCGCATCTCACGTATGAGAATGAGACCGATGAGTCTTTTCGAATCGGGAGATTCGACGGGGACAATATCTCTTGGCGCACTTCTTGATGGCAACGAGTTACCCGTCTCCACATGTAGTTCAACTATTCAACAAATCGCTTTTCTAACATGTAGGGGTGGTTGGCCCAAGGCTATCGGTCAAACTGAACGCATCGCACTCCAGCAGGCGTTCGACTATCTGGATGCTGTTGCTGACATCGATATCTCAAGCGTCGATGGAACTAACCGCGATCCACGCAAAGCTAAAGCACTGATGCGCTCTTATGCCAGGCTATCTGCCCAGCAAGCTACCCTCAGCAGTATTGAAGAGGACATGAAAGGATCGGATCTGATGAGCATCAATACCATCAGATCATATGTGGATGCGCTCAGCAATATTTTTGTCACGGAAGACCTTACGGCATGGAATCCGAATCTCCGGTCAAAAACCGCAATCCGAACCTCTCCTACACGCCACTTTGTGGACTCATCAATTGCCACTGCAGCATTGGGTCTTGGTCCGGCTGATCTTATGAATGACCTCAACACATTTGGCTTTATCTTCGAAAGCCTTTGCGTTCGCGACCTGCGCACATATGCAGACGCGCTTGACGGTGAGGTCTTCCATTACCGTGACAAGAGTGGTTTAGAATGTGACGCGGTTATCCACCTGAGAGACGGCAGCTATGGATTGGTGGAAATTAAGCTCGGAGGTGATACCGCGATTGAGCAAGCCGCGACATCTTTAATCGATCTCAGAGACAAAATCGACACTGAAAAAATGAGAGCGCCTGCATTCTGTATGATTCTGATAGGCGCGGGAGATTATAGCTACACTCGACCGGATGGTGTGATGGTTGTTCCAGTGACTGCGCTTAGGCCATAACCGGACGGTCTGCAAGGGTCCGGGTAAGGGAGAGCG
>JAAYYH010000255.1 GCA_012515495.1 Coriobacteriaceae bacterium
CTGCCTAGCCAGTCATTCCAACCGGTGCCGATGATCAGAGGAGGTAGTATGGCCAGAGCAAGAGCCAAGGCCAGGACTGCTGGAGTATAGTAGCGGGCGAACCTGGTGATGAAGTTCTCCATCGGAGCTTTGTTGCGGTGGGCGTTGTGTGTCATCTCGAGTATCCTGGCTACAGTCGAGTCAGTATAAGGCTTTGTGGCTTTGACGGTCAGCAGACTGTTTTGATTGACAGAACCACTGAGTACCGTATCGCCGAGAGACACATCGAGAGGCAGTGACTCGCCGGTCAATGCTGAGGTATCCAGCGCGGAGTGTCCTTCAACGACCACACCGTCCAATGGGATACGCTCGCCCGGGCGGACAACGATCAGCTGCCCAGGCTCAACCACGGTGGGATCCACCCGGAAGACCTGATCTCCCAGTAAGAGATTGGCGTGGTCTGCTTGGATATCCATCAAAGCAGATATCGAACGTCGAGAGCGATCCACTGCTGCATCCTGGAATGCCTCACCGATCTGATAGAAAAGCATCACGGCAACAGCTTCGGAATACTCGCCGATTACGAAGGCACCTACTGTTGCCACACTCATCAGGAGGTTCTCATCAAAGACCTTGCCTTTGATGATATTCCTGCCAGCACGGATCAATACCTCGTAACCGATAAGCAGGTAAGCAGCCAGAAATATCAATAAACGTGAAGTGCTATCGAGAATAACGACCATACCTGTGATGAAGAGAATCGCTCCTACAATCTTAGGTATCATCGTGACGTTGTTCCTGAGTCTGGTGAGTACCGTATCCGACACTTCAGGCGCGTCTCCATTCACAACGGCCCTGCCGCTAAGCGCTGTTTGAGTTGAGTGGCATTCAAAAGTGGATTCTCTCTCGACACACGAAGGACAACAGGGTATCCGCGCGGGGAATTCGCTTGCGTCGACACGATTAACGCTCATCGTTGTTCTCCTGCATGCGCCAGACCTTGATAGAAGATGTTGTGGACGTGCTCATCATCGAGTGAATAGAAGACGACCTTTCCGTCACGCCGATGCTTGACCAGTTGAGATTGCCGAAGCACCCGCAAGTGATGGGAGACTGCGGGCTGCGACATCTGCAGTAATTCGGCCACATCGCAAACACACATCTCTTCTAGGAGCAAGGCATTGATTATCCTCAATCGGCTGGGATCACTCAAAGCCTTGAATAACTCTGAGGCCCGTGAAAGCGTTGTATCATCTGTCAGTCCCAGGCGCGCGCGCTGCAGCGTGTCTTCATGGATAATGGCGCGCGTACAGACCTCATCGGGATGAGGTTCTTGAAGTGGTTGTGGTTGCGTTGGTAGATTGGTTGACATCTTGATGCCCCCGATTCTTTAAGTGTCTTGTAGACCGAAGCTATTGGTAGTAAACATATAAGCATACATTAATATATTATCAACATCGACTACCGCCGTCAAGCGTTCACCAATCCATAGTCAGGCGATTCTGAGACAAAGATATAGTTTTCAGATGATTTGGTTATCGTTCCGTAAAAGGTTACGTTATCTTATAAACGACGATAGCTGAACAGGGTGAGAAGGAGAATCGCTTGGCGGACATCAACGGAGAAGACGATAGATCGATGAAGCTCCGTGAAAGTGAGATTGCCGGTGTGTCCTGTTCGCGTCGAGTATTCACAGCGTTGGTGGCTTCCTCTCTTGGAACATTGTTTGCCATCGATAACGAAAGCATTCTTCGACAGTCTGACACCTTTCATCAAGCCCACGCTTTGGAACCGCTATCTGGCGCAACCCACTGGACGCGTTTGGAAGGCGCCAATCGTTACGAAACAGCAGATGCCATCTACCGGTCAGTCTGTGGACTGCTTGGCGGATTCGATGAGATCATCTTAGCGACCGGAACCAATTACCCGGATGCTTTATCTGCGTCTGGATTGGCCGGTATCTGCAGGGCACCACTACTATTGATCCCCGGTGCTACTATCTCGACAGCAAACCTGGATGAGCTCAGTCGCATAGTGCCCCAAACTGTCTATCTGGTTGGCGGGCGGGATGTCATCTCGGAGGAAGTCGAGCAGTATATCCGCGAACGTGTTGGCGATGAAGCGGTGAACCGTTTGGCTGGCGCGGACAGGCGGGAAACCGCATTGGCCGTCTATCGGGCAGGTCTGGACGACACTACCAAGATGTCGGCATGGGGCGATCTTGCTATCATAGCTACCGGAGCGAACTTCCCTGATGCTCTCTCAGCAGCTCCGTTGGCATTTGCCGCTCAAGCTCCAACATTTCTGACTGACTCTGGAGGAGACATTGCCGAGGCTGTCTATGAGGCCTTGCAAAACGGCGGTTTCACGCGGGTTCTGATTGTCGGTGGCGACAGTGTCGTATCTTCAGAGATTGATGGGCGTTTAGCGGCGATGGGCTTAGAGGTTACGCGAGCATCTGGCGACAATCGCTACCACACCAGCTTGGCCATAGCTGATTACGCTATCGGCAAGGGCTATCTGGATCATTTACATCCATGTATCGCTACAGGTAATAACTTCCCCGATGCCTTGGCTGGAGGCCTGCTGGCCGGGCTGAACAGATCGGTGTTGCTTTTAGCTGATGACTGCAAGACCGCTCCACTACTGAGTTTCCTCAATGACTCTGAACGCTTGCAGGAGTCGATCTCAGGTTACTTCCTGGGAGGCCTACAGGCTGTGAGTCCCTATATCGAGAGTATTGTCCGGCGTATCAGCGATGCCGATTGTCCCATCATACTGCCAGACAATCGGGGAGGTTATTCAAGGACAAACGTCCAGCTTGAATCAGGTTTGGTGGATAGAATTAATGGTCTGACCTTACATCCCCAGTGGCCATCAAGCGGTGCGCTGGGAAACCTGATCGACAGGGTGCTGAGGAGTATCACCTACGAGGAGATGAGCAACTTCGACAAGCTGCGTGCTGTCTACGAATATCTGATCATCAACTTTGATTACGGTTACCTGACAACATCCTCGTACGCCCGCGAGGCTCGCGTTTATGCAGCTTTGACTGAGAATATCGGCACTTGCTATGAGTATTCATCGACTCTATTTACCATCGCTCGTCAGATTGGCCTTCCTGTGTATATAGTCGAGGGGACAACACAGCTGGCTTCTGGCGACTATGGCGAGCATTACTGGAATGAGATCGATGTTGGCGGGAATGTATATGTCCTCGATGCCAATGTCGATGACAGTATCGCCAGCAGGAAGGGTTGTATCTGGTACTATAGCTTCTGCAGGGCTTACGCCCAGATACCCGATCAGTATCGCGGTGGTTCTCGTATAACCTGATACCTTCCGTTTGGCGCGATCCAACAGGAGGCACGATGCTTTGTCCGTTCCATAATAGACTGTCCCATAATAGACAGACAGCGAATCGTTGCAGCAATATCTCAAGGCAGGTACTGCGGATTGCGCTGATTCTGCTGTTATCTGGTAGCTTCCTGATTCAGGGAGTTGGTTCAAGCGTCCAGAACCGTGCGTATGCCTATACGGTTGGCAGCTACGAGATCTGGGTTAACCGACTTCAAAATGTGGTAACGGTTTATCAGTATATTGACAGGGGTTATTGGGTTCCCGTCAAGGCTATGATCTGCAGTACCGGTAAGTACAATTCGACTCCACTTGGTACCTACAGCGTATCCTCCAAGAGTACCTGGGGCTACCTCTATGGTGGCGTCTCAGGCCAATACACAACCCAATTCTACGGTGACTTCCTCTTTCATTCGGTTCCCTATTCCCGCCATGGCGACAAAGCGAGTCTGAAAACCGATTATTATAATCTGCTTGGTCAGCAAGCCTCCATGGGTTGCGTGCGGCTCCAGGTAGCTGATGCCAAGTGGATATATGACTACTGCCCGTACGGCACACCGGTGCACGTCTATGAGAGCTCCAATCCCCCCGATCTGGGTAAGCCGACGATCTTCCCTTTGACCTCGAGTGTAGGTTGGGACCCCACAGACCCCGATCCGGCCAATCCATACCAACGAAACCTCACCGCTATTCGTTTCACGACACCATCTGGTCGAGTCCTGACCAGCGGTGAACAACTACAGTTATCCAGCGAATTGGTTACCAGCGGGCCGATACATGACTGTGCCAGACCAGTACGTTGGGAGAGTTCGAATACGGCAGTGGCAACTGTTAGTTCGGCGGGGCTAGTGACGGCAGGTGCGAATGGCGCGGCAGACATCAAGATCATAACGATCGGCGGCAAGGAGGCAAGCTATACCATCCGTGTTGGCAAGCGCGTGAGCTCACTGAATATCGAAGGCCCCATCACGTTGCTCAACGGCGCTCAAACAGTCATGGAGGTCAGCGCGTTACCCTCCGATGCCAGTAATCCGGCGGCCAGCTACACGTCTTCGGATCTTGCGGTTGCGACTGTGACACCAGAGGGTCAGATCCAAGGTGTATCTCCCGGTATAACGACTATCACAGCTACGGCTGTCGATGGCTCAGGGGTCACGGCTCAGCGAACGGTTGAGATATTCAACTATCTGGTCGAATTCCGTGATTGGGACGGATCTTTTATCGACAGCCAATCGCTGTCACGTGGTGGTAGTGTCAGCTATCCGCAGTATCCTCAGAGAGATAATGATGAGCTCAACAGCTATCTCTTCCAGTATTGGAATAAGTCCTTTGATTGGGACAATCACCTGGTCACAGCGACGGCAGTCTATGCGGCTACCCCACTTGATCCTCTGTCAACATCAAACAGCAACGAAGAGTCGGAGGGTCTCTCGCAGACAGAAGATTCATCGGAGGTTGGGGCTTGCGAGTACAGTGGTCTTAACCGCTATGATACCAGCGATCTGGTAGCGACCAGCTTCGCGTCGCAAAGTGCTAAGGCCATTGTTACCACCGGCAAGGATTTCCCCGATGCTTTAGCATCGTCGACACTGGCTGGGGTCTATGACTGTCCCTTGCTGCTGACGGATTCCGCGCAATTATCCTGGGAGACGTATTTCTCGCTTTTCAAGCTCAACGTCACTGACGTCACAGTGATTGGCGGTACTAACGCTGTGTCTTCAGCGGCCTATCAGCGTATTGCCCAGGTTCTGCAGGAGAACGCCGCAGCACGAGGCGGCGAGAGCATCACGCGTATAGGTGGCAGTGATCGCTACGCTACAGCGCAGCAGATCTATGAGCATCTGTCGCAGTTCGAGCTTTCAAAGACAGCCATCGTCACTACAGGTGAAAACTTCCCCGACGCGTTGTCTGTGGCACCGCTAGCCTATGCCAGTGAAGCTCCGATTTTCCTGGTTAACAGCGGGGGGCAGTTATCGACAACCTCACGGCAGAGTCTCGTCGATGGCAACTTTGAGCACGTTTTGGTCCTAGGTGGTGAACAGGTAGTACCCAATGCTGTGGAGCAAGACCTTGTGAACCAGATGGGAAGAGATAAGGTTGTCAGGCTTGGAGGCGAGAATCGCTACGTAACCTCGTTGCGAATCGCCGAATACGCACTTGATACCGGCGAGCTGGATGTTGGTCATCTGGGCATAGCCACAGGGCGTAACTTCCCTGACGCATTGGTGAGTGCGGCCTTGCAGGGGAGCAGGCAGGGTGCCTTGTTGCTGGTAGATGCCAGCACGCAAGGGCTGATCTGCAAGGACTTCATCAGCGAGAACAGCGGCATGGTGATCGCGACTCATTGGTATGGTGGTGTCAACGTTTTAGGAAGAAGCTTGAGGCAGCAGTTGCTCGCGTTACTCTGAACGACATCATCTCGTTGCGTAGCTGTAAGCTCGCACAGACAATCGATTTCAATTGCATCGGTTACAATGTGGGATTGCAGTAAAGATACCTGAAGTACACGCGGCGATATCGCGAGAAACACCAAGCAGATGCTTCCAGCTTGACAACGTTGTTTCACATGCGTGAGTCATAAGCCGAGTGCGGTAACCAGATAAGCCGAGTAGCGGAAATCACAGGATTCACAGGAGTAACAGGTGCAGGATTCCATCGTTATCAAAGGTGCTCGCGAGCACAATCTCAAGAATATCGACGTCAGTATCCCCCGCGATAAACTGGTAGTCATCACGGGATTATCTGGTTCAGGCAAATCGTCTCTGGCGTTTGACACTATCTACGCTGAAGGGCAACGTCGCTATGTCGAGTCGCTGTCATCCTACGCTCGACAATTCTTGGGGCAAATGGATAAACCGGATCTGGATTCGATCGACGGGCTTTCGCCTGCGGTATCCATTGATCAAAAGACAACCTCAAAGAATCCACGTTCGACTGTTGGTACTGTAACTGAGATATATGATTATCTGCGTCTGCTGTTTGCCCGTGTGGGCATACCACATTGCCCTGAATGTGGACGCGAGATCAAACGTCAGACCACCGATCAGATTGTTGACATGCTGTTGGAATGGGGACTGGATCGACGCGCCCTGATTCTCGCGCCGGTGGTTCGCGGTCGAAAAGGCGAATACGGGAAGATGCTCGCTGATCTGCGCAAGGAGGGTTTTGCCCGAGTCAGGATCGAGGGGGAAGTGCGCGGTCTTGACGAGGAGATCGTGCTCGATAAGAAATTCAAACACAACATCGATGTGGTGGTCGATCGTCTTATCTTGAAGCCGGAGGCGACATCGCGTCTGACCGAGGCTGTTGAGACGGCGACTCGACTGGCTGAAGGCAACCTGGTTGTGCAGCTTATGGCTGAGGGTCAACCGCTACAGCTCAACGCCGCTGTTGATACCGAGCAATCTGGAGATGTTGCGCATCTGGACAGCAGTGAGCAAGTCCCTTATCGACCCGAGACCGAAGAGTCCTTCTCGCTTGCTTTAGCCTGTCCGGTACATGGGCATTCGATGGACGAACTTGCGCCGCGTGACTTCAGCTTCAACGCCCCATACGGGGCCTGCCCTGAGTGTCTGGGTCTGGGCTTCACTCGCGAGGTTGATCCTTCGCTGTTGATTCCCAATCCCTCACTTTCTTTGGCTGCGGGTGCCTGCGCCACTATCAGTATGAGCAGCAATTACTATCCTCAGATATTAGCCGCAGTAGCAGATTACCTCGGAGTCAGCCTGGATACTCCCTGGGAGGATTATCCCTCCGAGGTGCAGAAGGCCTTTCTGGATGGTTTGGGAGCCACTAAGATCCGTATCAATTACGTCACTCGCGATGGGCGTGACACGCACTGGACGTATAAATGGAGCGGATTGCTAGGCGTGGCCATGGAGCGCTATCAGGACACGAGCAGTGAGAGCATGAAGCAGAAGCTTGAGGAGTTCATGAGCGTCCGTCCGTGCAGGGTATGCGGTGGAGCACGTCTTAAGCCCGAGATATTAGCGGTAACTGTTGGAGGATTGAACATCAATCAGGTCACGCGTCTCTCAGCCATTGATGAGTTGCGCTACTTCGAGGAGCTCGAGCTCAGCGAACGTGAGCAACGGATTGCTGAACGCATCATCAAGGAGATCAAGGAGCGCCTGCGTTTCTTAGTCGATGTCGGTCTGGATTATCTGACACTGGAACGCGCCACTGCCACATTAAGTGGTGGAGAGGCTCAACGTATCCGCCTGGCTACTCAGATCGGTGCTGGGCTGATGGGCGTACTCTATATCTTGGATGAGCCTTCGATTGGTTTGCACCAGCGGGACAACGCGCGGCTGATCGCCACGCTGGAACGTTTGCGTGACCTGGGTAACACCGTGATC
>JAAYYH010000256.1 GCA_012515495.1 Coriobacteriaceae bacterium
CGCGAGTTGGCTGACGGTGGCATGACGATGATCGTGGTCACTCACGAAATGGGCTTTGCCCGCGAGGTTGCCGACCGCGTGATCTTCATGGATGAAGGTGTGATTGTTGAGCAGGGCTCTCCCAGCGACGTCTTCGACAATCCCCAGTCACCCAGAACCAAGGACTTCTTGGGGCACATCTCCTAGAGGAGCTGATTCGCAAGCTACGTGTTAGAGACTTGTTTGTTACTCGCCAAAAAAAAAATATTGACAGCAGTAGAAAATAAGTATAGATTGAGACCCACGTAATAGCAGTTAAGCTGTGCGTCTCAAGCATTTTAGCTCAGGCTAATATCCAGTAACCCCAAAGACAATCCATTTCGATGCGTCCATTGGGGTGTAATTTCAGGCTATTAGCGTGTGAGGGGACATGCTAATGCGAGTGGACCAAGCGAGTGCAGCAGAGACGAAAGGCAACACTAAAGGACTGCCAGAGCAAGAAGATAGCATCCTGTCAAAAAGCAGAGCGCTAGGCTACTGATCCTCAGCGTTGACTGCTTTTTGATTTGTGCGCTTAGTACCGTCTGGCCAGGTCTAAGGTCTTCTCAAAGATCTTGTAATCCTCAACTGCGTGCGCGTCAGACGCGATGTAGTCAACCAGGCCGCCTTCCAAGAGTTTGATGGCTGTTCGTTTGCTCACACTAAAGGGACCACTGGCAGCGATGTTGCCCGAGAGCTGCATCAGGCAACCCATGTCCTTGAGCTCATGAGCGATATCGAGATTGTTCTGGATGGGCCTGTAGCGCTCTGGATGCGCGATTATCGGCTGAACGCCCGTGCCCTGCAGTTCATAGATGATGCGTTGCCAGTTGGCGGGGAAGCTATCGTACGAGAACTCCAGCAACAGTAGGTTGGTGTTCTCGATACAGAATTCTGGCGCACGATCCAAGCCCAGCTCGGCGATGTTCTGCCAATAGACCTCGTAGCCCAATGCCATTTTGACACCGTGTGCTTGCGCGTAGTCAAACAACAGCTGATAATTGTTCAAAATACGTTCGAGATTGAACTGGGATCCCCTTAAATGCGGGGTGCAGACGATGTGATCGATGCCAACCTTGCGTGCCGCGTGCAGCATAGCCTGGGACTCGGCAAAGGTGCTGGAGCCATCGTCGACGCCAAAGAGGATATGGCTGTGAATATCAAACATGCAAAACTGTCCTTGCGGTAATCTGCTGGAGGATGTTTGTCAGAGAAGTGTCAGTTTACACCAAGCAACGAGTCGAATGCACTGCTAGTGGCGTTTATTCCTGTACCGAGAAGATCGCTGGTCCTTAGGTGACAGTCTCTTATAGGCGTTGGGAGTGTAGGGATTGAAGGCCGAAGAGTCGGGTTGCCCCGCGCCGCTTTTCGCTCCGCCTGCCGCTCCGCCGCCTGAGCCAGCACCGCCCGCGCCAGCACCTGCACCGGTACTCGAAGCAGAACCCGCACCGCCAGCTGATAAGACAGCGCCACCCGAATTAGCTGCGCCTGCTCTGACGGCCGCTGAGCCCGCTGAGGCATCAGAAGCTCCTACAGTGGAGCTGTATGACTGATTGGTCTGATAGCCGCCCGAGGAGGCGTCCTGTGCGCTCTTAGCGGGCATTGCCGCGGCGTGACCGTCGCTCGCAGCGCCAGTCGCACCCGCGCCCGCGCCTGCGGCCTGCGAGCCAGCCGAGCCACCACCCACACCAGGCAGTGCAGAGAAGAACGAGTCGGGCTCGGGCTGCCTGACAGAGCGTTTGGGCTCTTCCTTGTTCACGCGCTTGCCGTCCTGAGTGTAGTAAGCGTAGTAGTACTGGCTCTCATCGTCGGTGACAAACGTTGTCACCAGACCCAGGATGCGGGCATTCGCCACGTTGAGCTGCTGAACGCTCTTGGCCGCCAACGCACGTTTGGTCTGATTCTGCCGCACCACAAGCAGTGTGCCGTCGGCCATGCTGCTAAGTATCGCAGCATCGACAAACAGCGACACGGGGGGAGTGTCAAAAATCACGTAGTCGAACATCTCGCGCAGTTTGGCTATCAACAGTTCACAGCGCTTGGTGCTGAGGATATCGGACGGAGAGGGGATGTTTGGCTCGGCATCCAAGAAGTAGAGATTGGGGATGCGCGTGGGAGAGATCGCCTTGTCCAGCGCCGCGGCACCCGAAAGCGCCGAGTAGATGCCATATTTCGAGTGCTGGTCAAGTAACTTGCTCAGCGAACGGTAGTGCATGTCGCCTTCAACCAGCAGCACGCTTTTACCCGATGTTGCAATGGCGTTAGCGAGGTTGGTCGAGACTAGGGTCTTGCCCTCGTTAGGTGCGGGCGAGGTGACAACTATGGTCTTGACCTCTTCATCGATGGAGGCAAAGCGGATGTTTGCCAACAGCGTCTTCGAGGCGTTGTTCAGTTGAGGATGTACAAAACGGGTAAGCAGCTTCTTCGTTCTTCTTGCCATGTTTAGTCCCCCTTACCCTTCAGTGCCGGCATGCGACCCAATACTGGTAGCCCCAACAGCTCCTCGGCATCCTCGGGGTTCTTGATCTTAGTGTTGAGAAGATCGAGCATCACGATAAGTGCGATGGCGACAAACAGACCTGCCAGCAAGGCGACGGCGGTATAGAGGATGCGGTTTGGCCCTGACGGTACGCTGGGTACCTGGGCAGAATCCACGATGTTGACTGCCTTGAGATCCATGACCTCAACTGCGGTGCCAGCTGTCTGAGTGGCGATCTCGTTAGCGATGGTGGCCACAGCCTGGGGCTTCTTGCCGGTTACGCTGAGGGAGATCACACGATTGGTGGTGGCCGAGGATACCTCGATCTCATAGCCGTCGAACGATGTCATACCTAAAGCCTCGGCAGAGGCAGCCTTGACACGATCGGATTTAGCCAGCACAGCGATGTCGTTGGCCAGTTGCTGACTGGCCGTCATGTCGCTGCTGGTGACAGCGGCGCTGGAGTCTGCACTCACTGATTTGCTGAGGATATACAACGACACGCTGGAAGTATAGTCATTGGACATAAAGCCCCAACTATAGCCAGCTGTAAGGCCGCCAAACAACAGCGGTAGAATAAGCAGTAAGGGCCACTTCTTCTTGAGCAGATGGAGTAATTCCAACAAGGTCATGAGCTGTCTCCTCTTGCAGTTCGCACGCAATTCGCTTGAAGTTCGTTTGTGGTTCACAGTAGCAATACAAACAATGATAGCCGACTTGCAACAAAAAACCTGCTATATCATAAAACCATCGCGCTTAAATGTCACTTATATGGACGCAAATAGGTCCACCATTGCAGCTACAAATCAGTCCACCTGCTGATAATACACGTCCAACACCGTCTGATAGATACCGTTCTTGTCGAGGTAGAACTCGGCAAACTTCTCGCCCTGCACCAGCTCGCCAGGTAGGGTGACCACGTTGAGACCGGTGATCTTGTTCTCAAGCACCTTTGATATCAGGTAGCTGAACTCACTGGCACCAAGGTTGGTTATCGAGTACTCGCTCGCCAAGGCAAACAGATCAACAAAGACACCCAGATTGCCCTCCGCCTGCTCAAGAGCCTGAGCTGTGAAGGCCTTGATGTATTGCACCTGACGAGCTTGCCTATCAAGCGACGAGTTGAGGATGGAGATATCGCGCCACTGCACATAGCGGTAGGCGTTATAGCCAAACAATACCGTGTCTTGCCCCTCGATCACGTTGGTACCTGGTACCGTCTGCAGCGCGGTGAGCGCCACGCCACCTATCGAATCATTTAGCGGAGCGATGCCACTCTCATTGAGCGCGATGTAGTAGCTCATGGGCATATTGTAGAGGATGCGTGAGACAGCGGTGAGGGTATTCTCGCTGCTGGTCTCCTTGCCGTCACCGTAACTGAAAGCCAGACAAAGCTGCATGGTCTCCTGGCCAATGAAGGCGTCGCCCACAAACTCGCTCACGTCTACCATGCTGTCACGGGGAATGCCAATGGCGGTAACCTCGCCACTTTGGGTATCCAGCGCCAGCACCATCACGGCATCGGCCTGTCCCGGCTTTTCACCCTCGTTGGCTGGCGCGTCGCGGTCATAACCAATAACCACTATCGAGACCATATTCTCGTTGAGGGCGTAGGTGTGGCCGTTATGTTTTACGGTCTTGCCCTCGTCATAGCTCACGGCTTCCTCAGGTGCTTCAACCTGGGCCCCTTGCATGGCACCCTGGACAGATTGCTTTCCTGTGTTCAAGAGATTAAGGGCGAAGGCGGTGCCCAGCCCAGCCAGAACCAGCAGCACAACCAAGACAATGACGGCAACGCGCAGCTTCTTGTTCTTGGTCTTCTTGCGACGACGCTTGCGGATAAGATCGTCACTCTTCTGGGGTACATCGTGTTTGGCCACATAGGGCTTGGCACCTTCGAAGGGATCCTCGGCTACCGGCGGGGAAGTATCAGTAGGTTGGTTGGTCATCGATCAGTACTCCGTTTACCAGAAATCTACTGTTTGCCTGCAGAGGATCTGACATGCAGGTGCTCAATTGGACAATCTTATCACTAATAGTGAGCTTTGTATCAGGTCTGGCATTGGCCAGCAATGAGTCTGGTTGCGCAACAAATGCGAAATAATCAAGCACAACATTTGGTTTCTTGAAGTCGAATGACTTCAAGATGTGACGGTCATCATAGATATAGGCCGAGATGATGCGATAGGTGAGGATGTGATCCTGCGTATAGATGTAGAAGGTGTCATTGGCAGCGAAGAAATCCGCGTTGCCAAAGTAGTGCAGGGTAGAGAACATGGCCTCATTGACGTTGTTGTGTCCATAGAGAAGCGTCACTGGATCGCGGAAGTCGGTATTGTTGGCCAACTGCGAATAGATGGCGCCTTCTGGCGACACTTCGTTATCACGATTGTGGGTAAGATAGTAGTCGTCATCTGTGGGGTGTTGAACCACAGGATAATTGACGTTGGTTCCTGGTACCTGGATCCAGGCGTAGATATCTGGGTTCTCCTGTTGTAAGGCCAAAAAGTCGACTGGGTTGTCAACCAAAGAGTCAGGCTCAGAATCTGCTTCACTCGCGTTGGATGGTTTCTCGGCGCGA
>JAAYYH010000257.1 GCA_012515495.1 Coriobacteriaceae bacterium
CTCGATAACGAATCCGGAAGACAGAGTTGAGGGATTAGCCTTCAGCTCTAACACATCCGACTGCAGAATGATGGTTTCCAACAAATCATCAATGCCGATTCGCTGCTTGGCGGATACATCGACGAACATGTTCTGACCACCCCACTCCTCGGGGATGATGCCGTGTTCAGTCAGTTCCTGACGCACGCGTTCAGGAGTTGCACTGGGTTTATCGATCTTATTAACAGCCACGACTATTGGAACGCCCGCAGCCTTAGCGTGATGGATTGCCTCGACGGTCTGAGGCATCACGCCATCGTCGGCGGCCACAACCAGAACAACCACATCAGTCACTTTCGCACCGCGGGCTCGCATTGCCGTGAAGGCCTCATGACCCGGTGTATCGATGAAGGTGATGGGTTTACCGTTGATCTCGGCCACAGAGGCCCCGATATGCTGCGTGATTCCCCCAGCTTCGGTTGCCACCACACCTGTGAAACGGATTGCATCCAGCAAAGAAGTCTTACCATGGTCAACATGTCCCATAACCGTGACAACCGGTGGACGAAGCTTGAGATCCTCAGGGCTATCGTGGTAGCTGACCGCATACTCTTCTTCAGGAGAGACGATTCGTACCTTGCGATCCATGTCATCAGCTATCAGTTCCACAAGCTCATCATTCATCGTCTGAGTGACGGTCAGCGGTGTCCCTAGCAGGAATAGGCGTTTGATGATGTCTTTTGAGGGCACTTTCATGACCTCTGCGAATTCTGCCACCGTTACACCTGTGGTGATCTGTGCTACCGATTCATCTAAGACCAGATCGGGATCGATACCTTGCTCTATCGCATGTAACTCAGCCTTCTGTTTTGCCTCAGCCACACGCTTCTCCTTGCGTTTCCTGCGCCGACCCTCACCCTCACCAGAAGCTGCTTCCACAGCTGCTCGAGCATCGGCCAACACGCGATCGCGCTGCAGCTGCTCTGCCTGAATCGCCATCTGTCGATAACGGTCATCATCGCTTTCATCGACTTCAAGACCGAATGATTCCGGAACGCGTACATCTGTATGTTCCCTCACACCTTTGCCGCGACCCTTCGCTTTCCCGCCACGTTCGCCGGACTGCTCGCCCTCTTCCTCAGCCGCGATTATCCGTTTGGTAGCTGGTGCCTTCGCTGGCTTACCGGATTTCCTCGGTTCCTCCGCGGCAGTCTCAGCACCCGTGGTCTCTCCAGGAGTTGTTGGAATAACAGTCTGTTCTACCTTGACCTTTTCAGCAGCTGTTTTTTGGGCTGTGGCCTTCTGAGTTGCTGCTTCTTTTTTCGCGCGCGCTGCCTGCTTCTCTGCTTCAAGTCGCGCTTTCTCCGATTCGATCTGCGAAAGCAAGCTGCTTAATCCAGCAGGTTTTTGCTCCTCTTTCTTACCTTTCTCAGGTTTCCCGATAACAGCCTCGGCTTCAGCAACATCTTTCCTGCCTTTATAGGCTTGCTTCGTGGGTTCAGCTTCTTGACTGCGGGCCTCTTCACGCAGAGCCTTTTCCTGTTCACGCAAAGCTCGTTCTCTCTCCACAGCTTCACGATGAGCGGCTTCCTCGGCCGCACGGGCCTCTTGCTCTGCTGCCACACGCTGGGCTTCTTCCTGTGCTTTTTGAGCCTCGGCCAGAGCAGTACGTTCGGCCATCTCGGGAGCCAGACGTTTCCTGATCCTGTCGACATAGGCGTCGACAAGAGTGGATGAATGGCTCTTGGCAGGAATCTTCATCTCGTGTAGACGGTCAAGGAACTCCTTGGAGTCCATTCCGAATTCTTTTGCTAGCTCGTGTACGCGCATACTGGCCATCAGTTCACCGTCCCTAAACCAGGTACTTCACTTTCAATCAGTGCTTTGAACTGATCTTGCAGTCTCTGGTAATCATCGTTGTTCAAGCTGGTCTTCAATGCTCTATCGAGCAATCGCCGTTTCCTTGCCATTTCGAAACAGGCTGTCACGGGACAAAGATATGCTCCTCTGCCGGCGCATTTTCCAGTGGCATCACAGTCGATATGACCATCAGTTCCCTTAACGATACGCAGCAACTTCCGCTTGTCGGAAGTGCTGCGGCAAGCGATACAGGTCCTGATCGGTTGCTTGCGTTGTTGCGACATCTTCAGATCAATTCCTCACCTTCATCGAGAAATTCCCCGACATTACTCGAGCTCCCACTCTGCTCCAAGGTTTCATGGATACCACAGTAATGCGATCCGGGACGAGCATGATTGCGGCAACGTACGCCATCGGATAATAGGTATTCGCAACGTCCGTCCTCGTTCTCGATACTGTCATCCTCATCGATCAGAGAGCTAATCAGCGAAGGCATCTCGCTCATCAGTGAGGCGCTCTTAATATCGATATGCCATCCGGTCAACCTGGCGGCAAGCCGGGCGTTCTGACCTTCCTTGCCAATTGCCAAAGACAGTTGGTCATCAGGCACGACGACTGTGGCGTAATGGGTGCTCTCATCGACGATGACAGTGGTGACTTTGGCGGGACTGAGGGCATTTGCGACATATAAGCTGGGATTCTCATCCCATTGGATAACATCCACACGCTCATTGCGCAACTCTTCAACTACCATTCGCACTCGAGAACCCTTAGGCCCTACACAAGCGCCAACGGGATCGAGATTGCTTTCACGCGACCAAACAGCAACTTTAGATCGCGCGCCCGCCTCGCGAGCTATCGATTTGATCTCCACTATCCCGTCATAGATCTCTGGGACCTCAATCTCAAAGAGCCTACGGATAAGGTCGGGATGGGTACGACTGACGACAATCGCCGGCCTAGTATTCTCACCACGGGTATTGGTCTCGATCGTGTTAGGATCGCGAACTTCGATGATTAGAGACTTCAATCGTTGGTTATGACGGTAATGTTCGTTTGTCGGTTTCTCGTTGCGTTCGTTGGGATGACGCTTGGTATCAAAATGTGGCAATTCCGCCTCTACGCCTTCACGGATCTTGATGATGGTGAAATCTGACGTAGTCTGTAAAACGGTTCCGTTCACCAATTCACCTTTGCGATCGATGAACTCCGAGAAGATCGCCTGCCTGCCTGCGTCTCTGACGATTGACATGATAACGTTCTTGGCATTGATTGCGGCGATACGACTGACATCCTGAGGAGTGACATCCCGCTCTTCGAATTCAGAATACTCACCGGTTTCCTCATCCATCTCACCAATGGGTACAAGCTCATGCACATAGATGCTCCCTGTTTCCCTATTGATGGTTACCCTTGCATCCCATTCCAAGTCCAAAATGGTCTGGTAACTCTTCGCCAACGACTGCTCCAGTCGCTCTAAAAGATACATCTCGTCGATATTCTTTTCTTGGGCCAGCGCTTCCAGGGCTGCCATTAATTCTGAAGACATCAAGCGTCCTTTCTTACTTTGAAATCAATGCGACCTTTGATTCTGGCTTTCTTTATCGCAGAGAAAGCCAGCCTCTCAATGCGTCCATCTACCTCAACCAATACGTCGTCTCCATCCATCCCCCTCAACGTACCTGTCCATTTCCGTCGCCCCTCAAGCAATTCGGTCTGCAAGATCGCCATTTCTCCAGCATAACGGTTGAAATGCTCGGGTATCCGCAGAGGCCTGTCAATTCCCGGGGAAGACACCTCAAGGGTATAAGTTCCCGAGAAGGGGTCGATCCGCTCAATCTCCTCCCCAATCCAGACATTCGCCGCGGTGATACTGTCGATATCCAGACCCTTTGCTCTATCTATGTAGACACGGATTATTGGCGATGATCCTTGGGCGATAACCTCGATATCCACTAGCTCAAAGTCATGGGAATCAGCGATAGGCTCCAAGGCTTCAATCAGTGTTTGTACTTTCTTGGTAGCCATAATCCCTCCTTATTACCCTTCACCGGTAATCCTCTTACTGGATACACGTGCCAACGTTTTCTGCTCCTAACAAAAGAAAGCGGGGCAACCCCACTTTCTCCAAGGAAACCAGTACTTTATTTGTCAGAAACAAGACATGACAAAACAGCCTTTTGGGCTGCACGGTAATTTATACCACAAAATGATATGGATTGCCTAGTGTCAAGCATCAAGGGAGCTGCCTGGTCACAACCGAGTCTTCTGAGCATTGTTAGACATTGCCGGAGCTACCGGAATCTTTGAAGGGATCAGCGAGACAAGCAGACTCTTTACAGAGATTCCTTGAGCTTCACCCGAGTGATCGAGATCACGTCTAACGTATCAGACCCATCGCACAAACCAGCTAACAGATTCTCGGGACGTAGTGACCCATTCTCATCGGCTATCAAGACGAAATCCAACCTGATAACACCCTCACGGACGATTCGCATCTCTGGCATTTTTGATAGGTAGCGACTCAATGCAAAGACTTTTATCTTGCCTTTGCGCTGAACGTTAAGGCAGCCCTCACTCAACAACTCCTCGCAAGCCCTCCTCAAGCTCGACAGTTGTTCGGCATCCGCCCTCAAGAGCACCTCATAGGTTGAGAAACGATGCGAGACCTGCAACGAGGGGACGCTTTTCTCGACATAACGCACTGCGAATATCGGAAGGCTTTCGGGCGCGACTTCCTGAAGAGAGCGAAGAGCAATAGGTATTGGTACGTAGTCCGTAAGCCAGACATCGAGGTATTCGTCCAATCCGCCAGTCCCAACGGGCAAAGCAGGTCCAAAAGCATGTTTCATATGAGCCGAGAATCCCGCTGTGATGACATACGGCAATTGGGAGCGTCTGACAACCCGTTCAAGCGCGCGTACAACCTCCAGGTGTGAGAGGTGGGTCAATCGGCCGATCTTCTGGTAATTTATCCTCAATCTAAAGGGTTGCTCAACCACGATGATCACCTGCCAAGTCGATGCGCGCGTCCAGATCTGGGCAGACGCCACATGCCGCGCAGGATGCAAACGAGCAATCCTTTGTTGTGACACCAGCCTGCGCGTTTTGCCATTCACTGAGCAGATAGGCTTTCTTTACGCCACAATCGATGTGATCCCAGGGCAAGCGTTCTGATAGATCGAATTCCCTGCTGGCATACTGCTGCAAATCGACAGCGCATTCCCTTGCCGCATCTAACCAATTCTCAAGGGAGAACCTCTCTGTCCAAGCGTCGAATGTCGCCCCACGGTGCCAGGCTGCTTCGATCAACTCCGCCGTCGCTCGACCACCACGGGACAAGGCCGCCTCTACCATGGACGTCTCAGGATC
>JAAYYH010000032.1 GCA_012515495.1 Coriobacteriaceae bacterium
ATTGAACAGTGGCATGAAGATAAACGAACTGATCAAGCCGATTACCTGAGTTGGGATGAATAGCATATTGTACCAGCCTTGAGCGGCGTCATCTAGGATGAAAGCGATTCCGTACTTTGAGAGATTGAAGATCACATTCATCAAAAGGATGCTGATAAATAGCGGCAGGCAAGCGTTAAGGATTGCTATGATTTCACCAAGTGAAAAAACCTTCTTATTTGGTACAAAGTGGCGAGCTGGAACGAGGTCCCAAATCCAAGTGCAGATTAGGTTGACGACTAGAAAATAAACTAGGGATACTTCGATTGATACACCAAGCATGATCATGACGGTGAATATCAGTGAAGAGAATGCGGTACGGAAGAATAATGCCTTACCGGACATATCCAATCTGTTCTTTTGGAAGAAGAGTCTTTGATAGAGATCGCCAATTAGGTTGAGCAGGTAGAAGAGTGTCAGAAGTAAGATGAACAATGACTTCTGCGGCTCGCCACTGCTAATGACTACTGCAATTAGACAGATCACCATCATCAAAGAACTGGTGATGATGCGGGTCCAGTAATAGCCAGAGAATGAGAATTGCTCTTTGAAGTCTGTCATCTGATAATTGTCGACTCCGAATAGGCCGACAAAATAGAGCAGCTGAGCTGTGGTCAGGGCAATTCCGAAGGCACCGACGGTAGCAACGTCAAAAAAGCGGCTAACCAGCATCAACAGGATGAAGGTGTTCAACCCGAGCATGGTCGAGCCCAGGGCATTCCAGACGCTGTTACGCAGCGGTGTGGTCCCTTTTGGCGTGATGGTTGTGCTCGTCTCCGTCATAAATAATCCTACGAACTACGCTACCAGCGCATGTTGGAAAAGGAAGCCCACCGTATAGAGATTCAAGAGTACCATGATGAATACCAAGTAGTCTCTGCTGGTCGAACTCGGTCGCAAGAATCGTTGTCCCAATAAGGCAACCAGAGGTAGTAGGGGGATATAGTAGCGTCCCTGTACACCTTGAACCAGATAGGCACCAACTTCAGTATGCGTGAGCAAAGCCACAATGCTTAAAAGGTAGATCACCGCGCAGATTATCAAGATTATCATTTTGTGCCGAGCCGTGACATCCAGCTTATCCTTGCTCAAGGTGTCATTTGCGGCAATCAGCAATATAACCATGATCAGCAACGAGGTCCAAATGGGAAGATCGCCTTTCATGACGTAGAGGTAGCGTGGTCCATTGAGTATCTCGGATAGATTATCGAGAGCTGTGGCGAGGATGATGCGCGTTGCCGCTCCAGGTTGCTGAAGGATGAATCCATAGGTATAGGTATCGAGTTGGCGGGCATCATTGAACGCTGAGGTATCTCCCATGTTCGACACTTCGTTGAACAGGTTATTCGAGCCTAAAAGTACCATCAACAGTCCAGCAAGGATGGGCAAAGCCCACGCCATAGTCCTGTCGCCTCTGGACGTGAACTTCTGTTTTGGGACCAATAACAACAGAAACACCAAGGGAAAGTAAATGAACTTCAAAGGAGCGAACAGGGCAAAGAGTGTTGTTAGGATAAGAATGTCTTTTCGGGTAACAGCAGATTTCTCCAACGCCAGATGCAGCAGAAAAGCGCTGAAGGCGAAGATCAGGATATTGATGGGATTATCATACGAACAGCTGGTTGCCGTTCCCAAGACAAAGGGCATCAACCCCATCAGACAGAACAGTGTCTTGAAGGGAGCCTTCTTGATGATGAGGTACATCGAAGCTAAGAAGAATACGAAATTGAACAGTCGCGCCAGATAGAAGGTTGGGATCTGACCAAGGTTCAACACGTGTGCCAGCCCAATGCCAAGGATCTGCGGCAGATACTGGTAGGGACTCGTTTGACGGGCGATAACCTCTGTCTGCCGCGCTTCGGGATCGAGCGCGAGATCAAAGAAGTGTGCGGCAGTATATTCGTAATCCTGCATGGTCACAGTGTGCGCGGTAGTGCCGCTTGAGGTGTCGTCGACTCGGCGCTCCCAGATCAGGTATTTGCTATCAGCCTGGGATTCAGCTCCGCTGAAGATAGTGTCAGCATGGTACAAGGCGTTATAGAAGTGTGTCTGCTCGTCATACCAGGAATTTGGCGTGTTGGCTAGCGCCTGCGGTACACCCATCAGGATTGCGGCAACGAGGAAGATGTTGTGTAGTTTAGCCTTGCGAACGAATATCAGATGCCAGATCAGTGGCAGAAGGACTATCAGGGGCAGGGCTGCCGCTATGAAGTAGGCATAGATCAGCTGAGGTTCGTTTGCTTGCAGCAGGGCCTGTGGTTTGACGATAGAGAAGAAGATGAAGCTCACGGTCAGCAAACCGAAAACAGTCAATACTGCGGGTATCAGGGTGTTCTTCTTCTGTCTGAACCAGCTTATGCTCATCGCTTGATCCTAAAGCTGGCTGGAGTCGATATCTGCGTCGGGTGGCAGGTCCGGCAGTATGCGAGCAGGAGTAGGGTCGGGTATGTTTGACGGCTTGCCATCATCGATTCGCTTATTATAGTGATGGCTCAGCACCGGACCAAACAACCTCAGGCGCATGACAAGGAAGATGACTACAACCGCCAAGATGAGGACTATCACAATGCGTACCGGTCCAGAATATTGCAGTACGATAAAGGCGCAGATTGCCAATAAGGCACTAAGTGAGTACATGACCAATACGGTGGTTCGTTGATCCAAGCCGATGTCGAGGAATCGATGGTGCATATGCTGGGTATCAGCCTCAAGAGCCCCTTTGTGATTGCGTCTACGTCTGATGATGGCAGCAAAAGTATCTATTACCGGTAATCCAGCGATAACCACAGGTACCAGCAAGGTGATGAGTGCTGGTGTGCGCACTACGCCAAACAGCGACACGATACCAAGCGAGAATCCCAGCAGCAATGCCCCAGAGTCGCCCATGAAGACACGAGCCGGGTAGAAGTTGAAGAATAGGAAGGCCAGGCAGGCGCCTACCAGCGCAACCGCTACTACCGCTGCGTCAGGTCCTCCTCGCGTAACCGCGACAAAGAACAGTGCTGTGGCTGAAATGGCGACGATTCCCGCAGCTAAGCCATCGAGTCCATCGATAAGGTTGATGATGTTGGCAAATGCCACCAGATAGAAGATAGTAATGGGGTAAGCCATCCACCCAAGCTGGATCAGTTCTCCGCTGAAGGGATTGGCGAAATGGTCGAAGAGCACACCAGCGACCACCGCGATAGCGGCAGCGATTGTCTGACCTATCAATTTATAGTGCGCCCGCAAACCCTTGAGATCGTCGATGACTCCAACAGCGAACATCGCTAAAACAGCAAGCAGGACGCCTGGATAACAGACACTTGGATTCAGGCTGTCTGCAATCAGAGCTTCTCTGAGGCTTATGTCGAGGATGATAAGCACGAGGATGGCTAAAAGCAGACCTGCCAGCAGAGCGATGCCACCGAGGCGTGGAACCGGTCGTTTATTGACACGTCGGCCATCGGGGTAATCGATAGCGTTGAAGCGTTTAGCCAATCTGAGGGCAAGCGGGACAGCAGCAGCTGTGCCAGCTGCTGCGACAACAAGAACCAGCAGGTACCAATACCAGGCCAAAATCCCCCCATGTGATGGGTGATGCGTATCAACCGCCGGTGCCAGCATCAGTCGACGCACTCTGCAAATGCAGTAATGGTGCAACGGAGATGTACGAATACAATTATCAGATGGTATCACATCACTGTTTGTCTATATACTTGACTAAAGCATTCTGCGTGCTGTGTGTTGTCAGCTGGACTGACGGGAATGGTATGCCAAGCAAGATCAGCGCCTCGGTGGTTAGTTACAACAATAGAGAGCAGCTCATGCGACTCCTGCAGTCATTTGAGCGATACTGCGATGTCGCGACTGTCGATCTGTACTTGATTGATAACGCCTCTGTCGATGGTACCATCGCTGCTGTGCGTCAAAGTTTTCCTTGGGTCAAGCTAATAGTCAACGAGCGGAATCTGGGTTTTGGCGAGGCTCACAACCAGGTGTTGGATCAACTTGATTCAGAGTATCACCTGGTCATCAATCCCGATATCGTCTTCATCGAAGACACGGTAACCTCCTTGGCGGATTTCATGGATTCGCATCCTCAAGTGGTTATGGCTACTCCACGGATACTCAATCTTGATGGCAGCGAACAGAGGTTGCCCAAGTCACGACCGCGCCTTAAATACGTTATCGCGCGACGCTATGAGCAACGCTTTGGTTGGGCAAAACAGCTCTGTAGAGAATACACCCGAGCTGATGAGAGCCTGGATCAACCCACACACATCGAGAACTGTACAGGCAGCTTCTTCATCATCCGCACCAAGATCTTCAAGCAGCTTGGTGGTTTTGATTCCAGCTTCTTTCTCTATTTTGAGGACAACGACCTTACCGTGCGAGCCATGCAGTTGGGTAGCGTCATGTTCGTGCCAATAACACAGGTCCTTCATGGCTATGAACGTGCTGCGATGCGAGACTTATCGGCGTTTATCACACAAGCGCGATCGATGCTACGTTTCTTTAGCAAGCATGGTTGGTAGAAAGTCATAATAAGTTGTAACCTTTTATTGCGCTTCATGGAGTTGTAGTTACGAGAAAAAAGTCACCTGTTGGAGCACTCCCGGGAATCGTGCGAGAATGGATCGACTATGGAACCGGCAAAGGACACCGAGGTCGCGCTCGAACTGTACACGCCCATGGTCTATGGTATCGCGTTGACTCACACACGAAATCGTGATGATGCCGACGATGTCTTCCAGGAGGTGTTTTTAGCCTACCATCGCAAGCGACCCCATTTCAATGAGGAGGAGCACCGCAAGGCTTGGTTGATAGTGACTGCTGTCAACTGCGCGCGGCAGAACACGGGGAGTAGCTGGTGCCGGAAAGTGGTTCCGCTACAGGACGTTGTTCCACTGCAGGATTCTGAGGAAGCAGACACCTCGGTATTCTCTTTTGCCACAGAGGAGCAGGATCAACTCTTTGCCGCCTTCAGCGAGCTTTCCGAAAAATATCAGACTGTATTGCACTTGTTCTATTTTGAGGACATGGCTATTAGGGATATCGCCACCGTTTTGGACATTGAGGCAGGTACGGTGAAGGTACAGCTGTCCCGCGGAAGAGCATTACTTCGCGAGAGATTGAAGGGAGAGTATTTCGATGAATAAGAACATCTTCAATGAGATGCGTGACCAAATGAAACCCAACGAGCAAACCATGGAGGAGCTACGGGAGAAGCTGACGGAGTCCACAGCGGAGGCTGCTCCCGCCGATACAACGATCCCGCTTGTCGAGAAGCTTGCGGAGCCTTCGGCACCTGAACCGCCTCATAAGAAGACCACGTGGCTGCGTAGTTATGGAGCCGCAGCAGCGGCAATCCTCTTGGTTATGATTGGTGTGGGTGCTTTCGCATTCAATGGGATACTAAACAAACCCAGTCAGCCAGATATACCGTCATCGTCATCCCCATCGTCTGAACAACCAGCGTCTAGCGGTCTCATCGACGAGGTTGTTACTTCCAGCTACGATGAGCTATTTCAGACCATCCAGACGTTCTTCACCGAGCAGGAACAGCGCTATGGTCTTGGAACCGCGGTCGCGCAAGGTGTCACAACGCTAGAGGACAACGCTACTGGCGGAGCAAAGGAGGGCAGCAGCATCGATGGCTCAGCTACTGCGCCTACAGGTTCAAGTGACATAGCGTCCACGGCTGAGAGTAGTGCTGGTCTTGGCGGCGATTATTCGCAAACCAACGTTCAGGTTGAGGGCATTGATGAAGGCGACATCGTCAAGACTGATGGCGAGTATATCTATGCGTTCATGAGCCAGAATTACGACAATAACGAGATAGTGATCTTCTCAGCCCAAGGTGCCGACAGCCAGGAGGTTGGACGTATCTCCCTGAACGATCTGGCTGTAGATGAGTATATTCGTCCTATCGAGATGTACATCGATGGTGATACCTTGGCGCTGATCCATGAATCCAACTGGCCGATGCCTGTTGAGCCGTTGACCGGCGAACCGATGACAGTTGAACCCATGATCAATGATGGCGGGGGCACATCGGGTTCTGAGCCAGCCGCAGGCTCGGCAGGAGGAACATCGGCAGGGACAGCCGAGGAGGTGGGTACTGCTCCGGATACTACTACAAGCTCTGAGCCAGCTATCGACAGCATGTCTATTGGTCTACCGTACTACTCCAGTCAGACGGCGATCTCGCTTATCGACATCGCTGATCCCACCCAACCGATTCTGCGGCAGACTTTCAACCAGAGCGGCTACTACACGTCATCGCGCATGAGTGACGGTATCGTTTACCTGCTAACGAATTACGGCATCTATGACTATCGCATCATGGACTCCGAGCAACCATTGACCTTCGTGCCCTGGTATGGTTCGGTTGCCGGCACTGAGGCCATCGAAGAGGCTAAGATCCTGCCGCTGCCGGTCGAGGACATCAGCATACTACCAGAGTTCAGCTATCCAAATTACAGCGTCATCTGCTCTATCGACCTGGCTTCTAACAAGCGTGTCGACCAGCAGACGGTTCTTGGCGGTACTGAGACAACCTACATGACCGATGAGGATCTCTATCTGGGCTCATCGGTTTACGAGGTCGAGACAAGTGAGCCCTATCAGGAGAGCGTCTACACCATAACGGAGTACACCAATCGAACTTCCACACAATTGATCCGCATAGCCCTTGATACCGGTGCGATGACGCCAGAGTCACAGGGTAAGATCCCCGGCATTCTGCTCAATCAATTCTCGCTTGACGAATACCAGGACCATCTGCGTGCGGCTGTGACCGTGAACGAGTATTCCTACAAGGTGCTGGTGGATGCGAAGATGGGCGTTGAGAGTACACAGTCCATGGAAGGACCACCTCAGACCAACGCGCTGTTCGTGCTAGACAAGGACTTGGTTGCAGTGGGTAGTCTGGAGGGCTTGGCTGAGGAGCAACGCATCTACAGCGCCCGATTTATGGGAGACGTGGGTTACGTCGTGACCTTCCGTCAGATCGATCCATTATATGCTATTGACCTTTCGGATCCGAGCAATCCCACGCTGATGAGTGCCCTGAAGATCCCCGGCTTCTCTACATATCTGCATCCCTATAGCGAAGGACGGCTTCTGGGTCTGGGTCAAGACGATGTGACCGGAAATATCAAGCTAAGCATGTTTGATACCTCTGATCCCTACAACGTCACTGAGCGCTTCACGCTACAAGTGCCTGGAGGTTGGTCGGAAGCCCTGTACAATCACAAGGCAGCGATCGTTAACTTCGAGCACAACTTGATTGGTTTTGGTGTCGACCAAGCCTATCTGGTCTATGGCTACGATGATGAGAGTGGTTTCAGTCTCAGATTGCAGGTCGACTATACGCTTGAAGACAACGAGATCTATAAATGGATGTATCAGGGACGTGGCCTGTATGTGGGCAGCGAATTCTATGTGGTGCGACCACCCGATGTGGATATCTACACACTGGACAGCTTGGAAGCGATCAAGGCACTAGATCTGTGAGGTACTTGAGCCGCCCAGGCAGCAGTGCTCGTCATAACTGCTGCCTGGTCAGATAACTAGCGAATCAACTAGCCTGTGGATTGACGCGGGTTGACGTATCTAATCGCAGCGTTACGGTACGCTGACAAGTTTGCGCGCGGTTCTGAGCGGGTGTTATACTGCGCTTCCCACTATGGTGGGGCACCTTGAGAAGTCAACAGACAGTTGGACTTTCCCAATGACGGTAGAGATGAGTGCTGATTAAGCGGCATCTTGCCACAAGTACATGGGGGCGACTGGATTCGACATAATAGTTTTGCGAAGGGAAGCAAGCGGTGGTCTCCTCGCCACCTTAAACAGGGGTACAGTCAAATTAATTGACAAACAACGCTTCGCACTCGCTGCCTGATAGTGTAGCGACGTCGACCATGTGTGGTTCCCCGCCACATGCGAGACGCCATTTAGGGGAATGCTCCTGTGCACGTAGCTGGTATGGCACAGGATAAGATTGAACCAACTAGGGATAGGATCGTGCGTATGCAGGCGGCCTTGACCAAAACCTCTCTGTAGACTGAGCTTGGAGATGCCTTTCAAGAAGCTAGTATGGACCGGAGTTCGATTCTCCGCGCCTCCACCAAACAAGTATTGCTGCGCACATCTGGATACCCTATAGATGTGGTGCGGCATTTTTCTGTTTTGCAAATTAATTTATATTCAATATTATAAATATGCTTTTTGCGATTTTGTCCGCTTAGTACGCTGGTCTTTCCTAGTACGAGGGTTATCGAGGAAACGAGAGACTCTAATAGGCTCTCGTTCTTTCCCATTCTTGAAAGCCACCAAAGCACATGATCGTGAGTGATTTCTGGCGTGATGTCTTGGCCTTCTATTAAGCTAACCCCCTCTTGCGATATCCAGCTGTACACACTCGTCAAGAAGATCATCTTTATCAGCGGCACCGGCGCAGTCTCTGAAACCGCTGGTGCTTCGCTGTAGCTCGTGGCATGAGAGGCTAAGCAATCCCCCGTTCGTGATGCGCTCTGGGCGGAGGCTTGCAGTTACGCTTCTTGTGAAACCTTGCTGGGTCGGCCAGGTTTCCGGGGGCTTGCGAGATAAGCCTCGATCGAGTCTATTGTGATCCGCGTCTCTCCCGCAACCTTCTGGGCATTTAGTATACCGTCACGTATTAGATGTGAAACCCGCGGCCTAGATACTCCCAACATCTCAGCGGCCTCAGAAGGGGATACCTCATCCACGATATAGCTGGCATCCGTCTCAAAGGATAAGGCGATTACCATGCCACCCTCTGGAGCTTTGTGCCCGAAGGTAGGTTCCGGTATGGGATCTCCGAACTTCAATAATGCTGCCACGAAAGTCTTCAAGGCATCGTCAGCCATGTTTAGAGCTTCTGTCATGCCATCACCAAACGTGTAACATCCATCCAGTTCGGGTACGGTTACGTTGAAGAAGCCGGGCTGATCTTCGTCTGGAGTCAAGACCACCTCATAAATATACCTGCTCATTGTCTAGTCCTTTCTATAGTATCGGGAGCCTGCCGGGCGGTCATTCCCACCCGGCTTTCTTTGCTATGTTCCCGTAGGTTCCTTTCGGTAGTTCTTTGTAGCTTGTCGGCACCGATACGTTCCCTAGTCCCTCTTTCCTAAATACCCGGTGACTTCCTTTCCCCGGTGACTCCTGCCATTCTTCGTCTCGGAGTCTTTTGATTACTTCCCGTACCGTGTGCCCCATCGCTACCCTCCTTTCTGATGTACTAATTATAAATTAATAGTTAATGATAAAACAAGCACAATTAATAAAATAGTTTATAATTATTAGGCAGCAAGTTTAATGATGAATCCTGTACGCGTCGGTGCAAATTTACAAGTTCGCTTTTCGAGGACGATGCTCCACCAAACACCCGAAATACAAAGGATGGACACTAATCAGAACAGCTCTGACTCTTGGATTATCTTGATTGGCAATCCTTCATTCTGTAGCTCCAGAGCGCGCTTCACCTTGTTTCCGTAACAACCGTATGACCATCGATCATCGCCTCTACTTCCGATAACCACATAGTCGCACTTCTTCGTAACACCATTAAGAATATTGCCACCATTAGAGATGATGACGTTGCCAACCTTTTCTTTCTCCCCGTAATCAAAGTTACCGGTCAGGCAGAAACTTTTCCCGTTGAAGTCAACCGAATCAACAGACTTCTCGGCAGGGGAAATTAGATGATTAAAAGAGGCGAGCAGTTCGTCTTCTTCTTGGTGATTGATCTCGCCGTCTCGAATTGCGTAGCTAAGCGTGCGTACTAATTGGTCACAGATCTTTGCGGGTAGGTTGCTCTCGTTATCAAGGAGCCAATTAAGTAATAGAGTTGCTTCTTCGATAGTAACCCGACAGTCAATGGCAATCATTTTTACCAAATCAAACATATTTCCTGTGATTAGAGTATCTTTATTGGTTGCTGCCCCACGGCTTCGATTGGTACCAGTAGCTTTTGAAGGCTTATAGGTTGCTGGCAAAACTACATCGTTGCCATATCGTCTAAATGTCTCGATAAAAATCTCGCAGCATCCTCTAGTGTCAACCATCGCATCATGGTGGTTCTCAAAATTAATACCTAATCCAGAACAGACATCTGGCAACTTATGTGATGCTAACCTTGGGTAATACTGTCGTGATAAATCCAACGTGCAAACGTAATCAAGCTCTTGCTGCTCTAGGCTATAGAACCTTAGTGTTTTCGATAGAACTTCAAGATCGAACAATGCATTGTGAGCGACTACAGTGGATTCTGTGAACGCCGGGTAAAATACATCAGTCCATAGGCGATCGAATGTAGGGGCGGTTCTGACATCGTCTGCGGTAATTCCATGGATATCAATATTTCGAGCATTAAACCCTGTCTCAGGATTTACCAGGGTGTTGTATTCCCTGAAGCCATTTGCTGGAGTGTACCAGATTGTACCAATCGAGCAGATTTTATCATTGTGGCTATTTGGTGTTTCGACATCGAAGAAGAGGAAATTGCCTGGCAACTGGCTGCTATTGCTTGGAGCCGGCTGGTTCTTATTTGAGATAATTCCGAAGATATTATCGAGCAATCCCATTTCGCAGACCTCATTCCTCTCCTCAGTGAGATATCCCGAATGCAGATTGCGCAATCAAATAAGGCGGCAGTATTGGCTGGTTGTCCATGTTTTCTCTCTCCTTTACTAGTTCACCACGTCTTCATTTGCTCAATCTATTTTCAGGATACATAACCAAACCTTTTTCACCGAATACCCTTAACGCTAGCAGCTGTTGCCGCAATGAGACATTTGTATTCTCAAGCTATG
>JAAYYH010000258.1 GCA_012515495.1 Coriobacteriaceae bacterium
AATGACGTCATGAGACAAAGGAGATCATATCCAACAAGCAAGAGTCTATACTCGAAAGGAAAGACTCGCAACGAGATACATAGACTGTATAGTTCCAAGAAAGATACTTTCAGAAATTCCGTTCGGCCACTCCGTACCGGATCCTCACGCTCCGGAAATAATTCCACACGAAAGCCAGAAACGATTGGTTGGGAGTATGTATCAAAATGGTACGATGGGATGGTTGGTGAATCTGGTAGCCAACATCACCAGTTCCTTATTCCTAAAGTGGTAGAACAACTTTCTCCCCAAAACGGACATCATGTGCTTGATATTGGATGTGGCCAGGGTGTCCTTGCTCCGCATATTGCAAAGAAAAAAGCCACTTACACCGGAATCGACATTAGCCCTACCCTGATAAAGCAGGCTCGAAAACACCATGGGACAAAAGGAAGATTTATTGTCGGAAATGCACACGATCTGAGATCAATACCTGAGCTGACAGCCGGTACATACAACTCTGCTGTTTTCCTTTTGAGTATCCAGGACATGCGATATCCAGAGAAAGCGATCATATCCGCAGGATGGGCACTCAAACCAGGAGGCACGCTCGTACTCTGTATGCTGCACCCAGCATTCAGAATTCCCCGGCAAAGCGGCTGGGGTTTTGATGAAAAACGCAAATTGATCTATCGCAGAATTGATAGTTATCTCTCACGTTTAGATGTTCCTCTCAGAAAAGACTACCAGACAAAGGAAACACTAACCCGAAGTTACCACCGACCCGTAGGCTTCTATGTCAACGCATTATCCAGCAGAAACATTCACACAACAGGATTTGAGGAATTGCCATCCCCAAAAAGTAACAATGAAGTTCTATCCAAACCTGAGCGGCGTGCTCTTTGTGAATTTCCTCTCTTTCTTATCATAACAGCAAAGAAGGCATAAGCAGACTGTTTTTCCTAACAATAATCTGGATTTTCAATGCCAAGATACAAAATCACACACAAAGAATCACGCAGAAGAAACTTCCACCGTATTCGGAAACTCACAGAAACTGTCATACTAGCGCAGCAAGTTTAATACGCTACATTAGCCTTTGTTTGAAGAATATTCACATGCTCCTCCTCAATTCCAAGTGCCCATTCAAGGCGTTGAGGACTCTTGTAATAGTCCTCAACTTGAACACATAGCCTAGCCAACTCAAGCACCTGCTCATCAGTAAGCTTCCTTGTTTTTTGCTTAGATTTAGGGACATCAACAATCCTATGATGATTATTCTCCCTCATTACTTCCTTCAGCTGAACACCAATTGAAAAATCCTTAATCTTCAACGTCTCCTTCTCAACAAAATATCTGTCGGGTGATACTATACCAGAGATCATCGCCTCACCCAGTCCCCACCCCGCCTCTACAACAATAACATTCCGCTCTTTTCCTTCTGGATCCTCGGTATAGACAACCCCTGAAACAGCAGCATTTACCATACGCTGGACAACAACAGCAACCAGAACATCACGATGGGTATAATCATTTTGGTACATATATTCAAGCGATCGAGCCGAATAGAGAGACGCCCAGCAAAACTCAATATTTTCAAGCAAATTCTCCCTCAAGACATTTAGAGAAGTTGCGACACGACCTTCATAATACACCAAGTGATCATCGGTAACTACAGTAGAACTCCTCACTGCGACATAATCAGAATCAAGCTTACCGAATTCCCTCATGATAGAACGCGAAAGCGATCCATCAATGCCTACCTTCTGGGTAAGACTTTGAATATTAGCGGCCACTTCATGATACTCATTGAATGTCTTGTTAACCTGAGAAAGAATCTCCGCAATATCCTCATCCAACCCGCTATCCTCCATAAAGTCCTTGTACGCTTCTGTGGTAACCACGAATCCAGGAGGAACCGGAAGACCAATGCTAATCAGCTCCCCTATCTGTGCACCTTTCCCTCCACACAAAAGGATATCATCTCCGCGGACATTTACTAAAGGGATAACATCCATATATTACGGAATACTTAATTAATCATTCACCTAAATCACAA
>JAAYYH010000289.1 GCA_012515495.1 Coriobacteriaceae bacterium
AGGCGGTCAATGAACGGGGCGCGGGCTGGTATATTGAAGGCGAGCGGCTCTTCACCCAAATACTGACCTGCGAGTGTCCGATGCTGGAAGTTGCAAAGGTCTCCGAGTCCCTGACATGGTGCCATTGTACCGCCGGGTACAACAAGAAGTTGTTTGAAGCGGTTTTCGAGACGCCTGTTGAAGTCGAGGTCGTGCACAGTATCCGTCAAGGGTTTGACGAGTGTTTATTGAAAATTTCATTCAAATGAACGATGAGGCTGTCAATCACGCGGACCACGGAGTCAAGTCGCCGCGCAAGCAGACTGCTGCTGAGGAAAAGGAGATTGTATGATACCCGGGAGGAGCAAACAATGATGATAAAAAATGTGTATTCGGAAATACCGGTTCTGGAAAATGACCGGTTCATCTTGCGGGCAATCCGCGGAGAGAAAGACGCCGATGATTTATTAAAAGTATATTCGGATGAAAAGGCGGTTCCATTCTTCAATTCCGACAATTGCAACGGAGACGATTTTCATTACGACACAATGGAACGGATGAGAAAGGCAATCGGTTTCTGGGATTATTCCTATCGGCAGCAGTTTTTTGTACGCTGGGCGATTGAGGACAAGGAAAATGCGGTCGTGATCGGTACTATAGAACTTTTCAACCGGAGCGCGGGAGATTATTTTTCGAACTGCGGATTACTCAGACTGGATCTTCGGAGTGACTATGAAACGAAAGATCATATTGAGAGCATTTTAAGTATCATTATCCCCGGAGCGGAAGAGTTGTTTGCGTGCGACAAGATCGCGACCAAGGCGATCGCGGATGCCGGTGAACGCATCTTGGCATTGGAAAGCCTGGGATTTCGATTGTCAAAAGAGACCCTTATCGGACACGACGGAGCAAAGTATAATTCATACTATGTAACGGAGCGAAAAGCATGGAATTAATTGTTCGAAAATTCAACGACCTGACGGTCACGGAACTGTTTGAAATTTATCAGTTGCGGGAAGCGGTTTTTATTGTGGAGCAACAATGCGTCTACCAGGATGTTGACGACTATGATCGATCCGCGGTACACGTGTTTTTGAAGGAAGACGGAATGATCCTCGCGTATCTGCGCGTTTTGCCATGCAATACCAAATTTGACGAGGTTTCTCTCGGCAGAATCATCGCGAAAAAGCGTCTGTGCGGGCTTGGGAGCAGAATTGTTGCGGAAGGAATCAAAGTCGCGCGAGATTATTTTGGGGCGGATACGATTGTGATCAGCGCGCAAAAAAGGGCCTCAGCGTTCTATGAAAAGCAAGGGTTCGTTCCAATCTCAGACGAGTATCCGGAAGATGAAATTCCTCATATCAAAATGAGACTGTCCCGAACGGAATCTTGATATACTAAATGGAACGGCCTGAATTGATGATAAAACAAAGTAACCGGACATATGATTTAAAGAAATAAGCCGCATCCGGTTCGAGAGTTAAATTTATACGCAGGTGTTGAATGATGGACAAGGAATACATTGAACTGTCGGAAAGCAATTTTGAAGAGTTAGCGAAATTGCAAATACTCTATAAATATGAGATCGGCGAAGAACCGCCTTCACAGAATCAATTGAAATCTTTGGCTCAAGCGATCAGAAAAAAACAAATTCATTTCTACGGTTGTTGTTGTTACGGAGAATTGATCGGTTGCTGTTCTGTTTGCATTACGTTTTCTACTTTTGATTACAACAAAGCCGGGGTATTTGAAGATTTCTTCATTAAGCCGGAATTTCGGCATCGGGGAATTGCGCGTGAATTGGTACAATTTGCTTACCGTGAAAGCGGTGCCCGTTCCCTGAATGTCGGTTGTGCGAATAGCGATCTTGAAATGTATAAGTCTCTTGGCTTCAGCATCGTACTTGGAAACATGTTGGCATTTGAGTAATTGCCACGGGGCGCATCATTTCGCTTCACTGAATATGCAGAGATCTCTACGCGCGTCGATGGGGTCCGGTCGTTTATTTACGGTCCTTTTCGAAAAATCAAAAGAATATTCTTCAAAAACATGATCGTTAACGGAACCAGTCCGCAACCGCTTTTATTTCGGGTTTGTATACCATCAGAACAAAGATAATGAATAAGGGTAATACACCGGCGATGCCGATTCGAAGGCGAAAATTCAAGAGGCGAATCAGTTCGGGAGAGATGTTTTTCCCTTCCTGACCAAGATCTAGCATGAGTCGTTTCACCTTATACTGTGTGGGTATATCCGATCCCATCCAGATCACACCGGAGAGTAAAAAGAGAAGAAAGCTGACGGATAGCCAGCCGGTTTGCCACAAGTCTCCTAAATTGAAGCTGAGAGAAAGGCCGCCCAACAGAGATAAAATGATCAGAGGAGATGAAAAAAGGGCGTCCAGAAACGCAACGGTATTGTAAGTATGCAAAATGATTTCTTTGCTTCCGGAGGCAAGACTACGGCGCTCCCATATCATACCTAAAACAGCATTTGAAAAAAACAGGGCGGTGGCGGCGATATGCAGAAACCGGGCGTGGCGCAGAAGGGCGGGGTTTTTCAAAAGAGAAATAAAGGTATCCTGAAAGAAAACGGCAAAGCCGATCATCCCCGCCATGACGACCAGAAAAGCAATCAGGACCGCTCTTGATCTCAAATCTTTTTTCATGGATTTATTGAAACACAGATTTCAATACAATACAATAATGGTTACACCCTGCGTGCATTACGATCATGTAAAAATCAATAGTATTCGGATCGTTCGGAGCCCCCAAAGGAGCTTACTTGTGAACAGTGCAGTGAAAAAATACTGGTCAAAGTATAAATGGTCCAACATACATGCCATGATCAAAAATATGAAGCGGCCGCCGGCAAAATATCCGGAGCCGTTCCATGATAAGTGGGTTGTCATTACGGGTGCGACATCGGGAATCGGATACCACACCGCACGGAAATACGCTTCAAAGGGCGCCCATATCCTGATGATCAACCGGAATCCGGAGAAATCAGCGGCTGTCAGTAAAGAAATCACCGAAGAATTCCATGTGCCGGTTGAATATGTCATTGCAGACTTAACGCTTCTTCCGGATATACAAAGGGTAGGTCAGCATCTTCTGTCCCTTGAAAAGCCGATCAACGTGCTGATTCACAACGCGGGGTTGCATTTGGAAACTCGAAAAGAGACCCCGTCGGGACTCGAAGTGAACCTTATGATCCATTATCTTTGTCCGCTGATCATCAACAAAATGTTGATACCAAAGTATCAACGGGACAGAGCAGGCAGAATTCTTTTAGTCAGCTCAGAGGCATATCGCTTTGCTGCCTGGGGGCTGGATCTGGAGGATCTTGAGTGGAAACGGCGGCGGTATAACGGCAACAAGGCATACGGGGCCGGTAAGCTAGCTCAACTGCTTTCCATGCACATCCTCTCCGCTGAACTGGCCCCATATAACGTTACAATCAACGCAATGCATCCGGGGATGGTTCGTACGGAGAGCGGCAAGGACAACGGGAAATTTTATCAATGGTACAAGAGAAACTTCCTTGACAAGCGTTCACCTCCTCCGGATATCTCCGCGGAAGCTTTATATTAGGGACTACTGCTCAAGAGCCAATTTGAAAACCAGTCCACCCGAGGCGCAGCGATCCAGCAAATGAAAAATGAAGTCAAAGAGATCTCTCGCCCTCTTTTTCAGGTTCATGACCAGGATAGTCA
>JAAYYH010000033.1 GCA_012515495.1 Coriobacteriaceae bacterium
CTCCTCTTGAGTCAATTGCTCCTCACCATCGAGATACTTCATCATCAGTTCATCGTCGGCTTCAGCCACAAGATCGCAGAGTTTATCGCGAGCAGATTGTGCTTCTTGAGCGTATTTTGCAGGGATTTCAGCAACGGTTTCTTTGCCGTCCTTGAAGTAGCGCGCTTTCATGCGCAAGATATCGATGATACCGGCAAAATCCTTGTCGACACCGATGGGAATGGAAACCACCCCTACACGTTGTCCGAATTGATTGACGAGTGTATCGACGATTGTGTCGAAATTCGCGTTTTCACGATCGATGTGATTGATGAATATGGCACGGCATAAACGCTCGCGCTCTGCTTCCTGCCAGAGCTTCGTGGTCATGATTTGTGGTCCGGCAACAGCATCGACCACGAAAAGTGCCATCTCAACGGCTTCCATAGCCGCGATGGTATCACCGAGAAAATCATCAGAACCCGTGGTATCAAGCACATTGATCTTGAAACCTTCATGTGGGATGGGGGCGATAGCTGTGGAGATTGTAAACTGTCTTTTGATTTCTTCTGGGTCATAATCAAGATTCGATTTGCCATCGTGAGTGGTACCCATGCGCGATGTCTTACCTGATAGATGGAGCATGGCTTCTGCCAAGGAAGTCTTACCTGCACCATCCTGACCTACAAGGACGATGTTACGGACCTTCTCTGTGCCTGGAGCTGCCAAATCAATCGCCTCCCTGAATATGGCTGCTGTGGCAGGCGCCACAGCGCCGACTGGTCGTTCTCGTTTCGAAAACATGCGTTTACAACTATACCGCAACACAGGTCAATGGGCACAGGTATTTGCTAACATAATGCTACCGCTGCCAACGTATCGTTCGTATCGTTCGTGGTCGTTCACTGGAACTGAACGGCGCAAGTCTATACAATGGAGCATTACGCTGATTAACGCACGAAAGGACGATTGTGGCACAGGATTACAAAGAAACGATGAATCTCCCGAAAACCGATTTCGCGATGCGTGCGGGATTACCGAAGAATGAGCCGCTGCGTCTGCAAAAATGGCAGGATCTGGAGCTCTATTCCCTGGTCCTTAAAAAAAACGCCAACAATCCCGCCTATATCCTCCACGACGGACCACCCTATGCAAACGGTCCGTTGCATATGGGGCACGCTTTCAATAAAGTGCTTAAGGACATCATCGTCAAATACAAGTCGCAACGCGGATTCTACTCACCATATGTTCCAGGATGGGATTGTCATGGTCAACCAATCGAACACATGGTTGAGACCACTTTGGGCCAGGAGAAGATGGCGAAGATCAGTCAACCTGAATTGCGTAAACTCTGCCGCGATTGGGCTACCCGCTTCGTTGATGAGCAACGCAAAGGATTCATCCGTCTGGGTGTAACCGGTGATTGGACCGACCCATATCTCACTTATACGCCAGCTTATGAAGCCGGGAATGTCGAGATATTCAAGGCGATGTATGCGAGTGGAGCCATCTACCGTGGTAGGAAACCCATCCATTGGTGTTGTCATTGTCATACCGCTTTAGCCGAAGCAGAAATCGAATACGGAGACGAGATCTCACCATCGATATATGTAGCGTTCAAGTTAGCGGACAATCTCGAGTGCCTCTCTCAGCCTCTATCGGAGGTATCAATTCTGATCTGGACAACTACTCCGTGGACTCTACCCGCTAACGTTGCGGTTTCTGTGGCGTCCGAAGCTGACTACGTGATCGTCGATACCGGTGACAAGGCGTTGATTCTGGCTCAAGCCTTGCTTGAGGAGGTAGCCCAGAAGTCAGCTTGGGAAACCATCACGCTGGTTAAAGACAATAGCGGGGCACCCGTGGTAATCAAGGGATGTGAACTTGGCGGCATCAAATACGAGCATCCAATCCATACTGGAATGCAAGGCGTTATCGTCACAGGTGAACACGTCGATTTAAGTACAGGCACAGGCGCAGTACATACGGCACCGGGTCACGGACAGGAAGACTATCTGATAGGTGAACAGTACGATCTGCCGATGTTGATGCCTGTTGATGCCAACGGTGTCTTCGATAGTGGCGGAGGTCCCTTTGAGGGGCTTGATGTTAGCGCTGCAAACCCGCAGATCATCGCCTGGCTTTCTGAGCGAGGTACGTTGATTGCTAAAGCCATGTTGACGCATAGTTATCCACATTGTTGGCGCTGCCACAATCCGGTGATCTTTAGAGCCACCGACCAATGGTTCGTTTCTATGGATGAGACTGGTTTGCGCCAGAACGCTCTTGAGGAGTTGGACAGACTAAATTGGTATCCGGAATGGGCGATAAACCGCCTTTCCTCGATGGTTGCCAATCGCCCTGACTGGTGTATCTCTCGTCAACGCGCGTGGGGCGTACCGATTCCGGTGTTCAAATGTGCCCGATGCTCCCAGACGGTGGCAACCCCTCAGACATTCGACGCAGTAATCGAACTGTTTAAAAACGAAGGCGCTGATGCCTGGTTCACGCACGATCCGGCAGACTATCTACCTGAGGGTACCAGCTGCGCAGTTTGTGGTTGCACAGAGTTGGTGCCTGAAAAAGACATCCTTGATGTCTGGTGGGAATCCGGAGTTTCACATACCAGTGTGTTGGAAGTCAGGCCCGAATTGCATAGGCCTGCCGATCTCTATCTCGAGGGTTCTGACCAACATCGGGGTTGGTTCCAATCATCTCTGTTAACGAGCGTGGGTGCTTATGGCCTGGCGCCCTATAAAGGTGTGATGAGTTGTGGTTTCGTGGTTGATGGTGAAGGCCGCAAGATGGCAAAATCATTGGGTAATGGTGTGGATCCTGCTGAGGTCATTGCCGGCTCTGGTGCTGACGTCTTGCGCCTATGGGTGGGATCAGTTGACTACTCTCAAGATGTTGGCATCTCTGACGAGATAATCCAGAGGACCTCGGAGTCGTATCGCCGCATCAGGAATACCTTCCGCTTCCTATTGAGCAACCTCTATGACTTCAACGCAGATCTGGATCCTGTAACCTGGCAGGAAATGAATGAGCTAGACCGTTGGGCTTTGTGCAGATTGCACGAGTTAATGGAAACAGTCACATCGGCGTATGACGCGTTCCGCTTCCATGTCGCGTACCATGCTATCTACGACTATGTGGTTACAGATCTCTCGGCTGTGTACCTGGATGCATTGAAAGACAGGCTCTATTCTGAGTCAGCCAAGAGTGTCGCCCGCAGAAGTGCGCAGACGGTGCTGCTGAATGTCCTCGAGGTACTGGTGCGTCAACTTGCTCCGATCCTGACCTTCACCTGTGATGAGGTTTGGGACTACTATCCTGTAGGGATCTGTACTCCGGGTCGTGAGCCAGCTGTGCAACTGGCAGGATGGCCTTATTCAGATGATTTTCTACCGTCAATCCCTGCAAGTGAATCAGCGCGGATTCTCGCGGACTATAAAACTGTTCTCGAGGTACGTGACGCGGTGACAAAAGCACTTGAGGAGGCCCGAAATGAGAAGATCATCGGTAAGAGTCAGGAGGCAACAGTAGTCATCACGGCTCCTGCCACGACAGTAGCGGTACTCAAATCGCAAAGCCTTTCTGTTCTCGAGGAATTATTCATCGTCGCGGAGGTCTCATTCGCTGAAGCTGAAGCAGAGGCTGCGACCTCGGTCCAGATCCAACCAGCAACGGGAACAAAATGCCCACGATGCTGGAATATCAGGACCGTAGGTACAGATCAGTCGTATCCGGAACTCTGTGCTCGTTGCGCTGGTGTATTACATGGTTACGGTCGATAGATGAGACAGAACCTTTCCAGAGCAACGGCTTTCATTGTATTCTTCGTCACAGTATTCGTGCTCTTGGCACTGGATAGGTATACCAAGTTCTTAGCGGTTTCAGCTTTATCCGATGGTGGTTCTGTAGCTTTGATCCCCGGTGTACTCGACTTGATGCTCGTGTACAACGAAGGTGCTGCCTTTGGTATCTTGCAGGGAGCGCGATTGTATTTCATCATCGTGGCGACGCTTGCCAGTTTGGGCATCATTGTCTATATAGCAATCACGAAGAGGCATTCTCTGGTACGGGTGTTCGCTTTGGCACTTATCTGCACCGGTGCCGTTGGTAACGCCATCGATCGAGCGCTAAGTGGTAAGGTAGTCGATTTCATCCATACCCTGTTCATCGAATTCCCAGTGTTCAATATCGCCGATAGCGCAATCACTCTCGGAGTCATCGTTTTGGTATTCTCATTGTTTTTCCCCCATGAACACAGATCTGGAAAGCATCTGCACAGGGAGGCTCTGTCATCAAGGAACAGGGCCCGATTGGACACTGACGCTTCAGGTCATAGTGTCGACTCAGAACCCGATTCAATTGCAGGTTCTGACAATCCCGATCTGCGCGGTGATCGAGCAGATGCCTGAATACAGCCATATAGTCAAAGCTGAGGAAAAGGGAAAGCGCATCGACATCCTGCTCTCGATGCTACCAGGGGTCGATAGCCGGATGTCTGCCGTACGCATGATCGAAGACGGTGCCGTAGAGCTGAACGGCACCGTCACGACAACAAAGAAACGCATAGTCTGCGAGGGTGATCGCTTGGCGTATGTCGTCACTCTCCAGGCGCCTGTTGAATTGACAGGCGAATACCTGCCGTTGGACATCCGCTATGAAGACGATGATCTGATAGTCTTAAGCAAGCAGGCCGGTATGGTCTGCCATCCGGCCAAGGGACATCGGAGCGGTACGCTCGTCAATGCCCTGATAGCTCATTGTGGATATGGGAATCTCGCTCAGCTCCAAGGCGAGGACCGACCGGGAATAGTGCATCGATTGGATAAGGACACCTCAGGATTGATGCTGGTGGCTAAAACCGATGTGGCCGGTAGGTTGCTGCAGGAAGGTATCCAAGTAAAGAGCATCGACAGGCGTTATCTGGCTTTGGCGCATGGCTATATCGCTCCTGATACCGGTCTGATCGACGCGCCGATCTCACGGGGGGATTCTGATCGTCAGAGGATGGTGGTTTCAGACTCAGCCTCGGCTCGCTTGAGTGTGACAACATTCACCGTACTTGACCGTTTTGAAGCCGGACGGCACGATGATGGCTATACGTTTTTGGAATGCAAACTCTATACGGGCAGAACCCATCAGATCCGTGTGCATCTGAACTATATCGGTCACCCCTGTGTCGGCGATCCGCTTTATGGCAAGGGCTCGGTTAAAGCGCAGTTAGGCCTGGATCGGCAGTTCCTGCATTCGTATCGGCTGGTCTTCGATCATCCAATCAGTCGTGAGCATCTTGAATTCACCGATCCACTACCACGAGATCTCCAACAGGCACTCTCATCAATCCAAGAAGGTTCGATGGGCCGGACAGTAGCGGGAAACGCCCTTTTTGATTTGTTCTCTTCAGCGGATAGAACGTGATATATCCATAGTGACGTTGGGGAATCGCTGTTTTAACCACTCATCGGGGAAGTACTCATCACAGATGCTCTGAATCGGATTAGAGGCCGGGATATCGTTCAAACGCTCATATTGGCGATCTATAGCTACAATCGTGACCATTATGTTCATTGCCATGAATATCGACATCGCTGTCGTGACGGTTATATGATAACGCCGAGGAATCAGATCGATGACCCTCAGAACCCAGGGTAACGCGACACGTACCCAAATGAGCCCAAATGCCCCCCACATCATACCAAATGCGAAGTTCGTGCGACCTTGGATGCTGCCGAATGTGCCGGAATAATCCCAGGAGATGATGCCAAACATCGTTTCCATTATCCAACTGGCAGAGAACTCCAATGCAGATCCCAATAACATGGAGACAGCGAAGATAACGATGACATTCTTATCCCAGAAACGATTGAGTGCGATAGTGAAGAGAACTCCGCCAATACCATAGATTGGACTGAAAGGCCCCCAGACAAGGCCCGCTCGTAATTCGTATCTGTCAAATACAATCAGTTGATAGAGGGTCTCAGAGATGATCCCTACTACTGAACAGAGCACGAAGATCCAGAAAAGGTTGTAGTAGTTCAATGAGATGTACCCTTTGGATTCTAGATATTCATTTATTGACGGGTCGATTGTTACCGATTCATTGTCCTGAGTCACAGCTGACCATTCCTGAAAGATACTCTTGCGCTGCTCTTGCCAATAGAGGAATCAAACAAAACGC
>JAAYYH010000259.1 GCA_012515495.1 Coriobacteriaceae bacterium
ACAAGCAAGGCGCTTTTAGCGTTGATCATAGTTCATGTGGTTGTACACTGGAAATGGTTCGCGGGTTTGCTCAGAAGAAAGACTGATGGCAAGAGTAGACAACAATAGACAGCGCACTCATCCAGGTGCCATTCTCATCCAAGGGTGCCCATCCAAGTACCATTCCCATCCCAGTATCACTTTCATTCAAGCGCACTCACCACCGCTTCCCTGACAAATTGAGGGAGCGCGGCTGGACCGCCCAAAAAGCGTACCTCGGTAATCGAGTCTTTGTTATTTCGAAGAACCGTCGCAACCTCGCTATGAAGGCCGCTTGGCGGCGTGAGCAGCATCACCGAGTCACCCGCACCCTGCAGGGCACCACCTGAGAGGGCATCAGGGAAGTTGGCGCCTGTAGCGATGGCTACGCGGTTCCAAGAGAGGCCGGCAGGTCCAGTGCCATACTGTGCTACGG
Source organism: Coriobacteriaceae bacterium (assembly GCA_012515495.1). GTDB lineage: Bacteria > Actinomycetota > Coriobacteriia > Coriobacteriales > UBA8131 > UBA1419. Next base: position 455 of record JAAYYH010000259.1, read on the forward strand.
CTACTGATGTGAGATAGCGGTTATCGCCAAAAAGTCGATCCTCAAAAAGCGAACCCAGCGCAGCCTGCACTTCCCAGCTGACAACCGTGGGTCCACCAAGTATCAGCGCGTCTGTGACGCCATGCGAGCGCATCGTATTGATCAGTGCCGCATTGTCTCCCTGGTTAGGATTGGCGAGATAGATGGGCCAGCCCTTGGCAGCGGCGATTGGCGAGGCGCCCAGCGCGTCAGGGAAGTTTGCCCCAGTGGCGATGAAGGCAGTGCCATCGTATGCGCCGCCAAGTAGGCTGATGGTTTCTGAGGCGATCGCCTGAGCGGTTGCGTAGCGGTTCGCTCCCCAGATACGATCGACACTGGCACCCGCGATGGCATCCAGCTGGTTGTAGACATCCGCGTTGACAGCGCTCTCTCCACCTAAGACGATGACTTGGCTCGCGCCAAGGCGAATGATCTCGTTGCGTACAGCATCAGGGAGCGCGGTTGGGCTGGTGAGCAGGATTGGGGCGTTGAGCACACCAGCCAACGAGGAGCCACCGAGTGCGTCGGGAAACGCGTAGGCGGTAGCGATAATCACGTAATCTGAGTGATCAAAGCCACACTTGGAAACCTCAATAGCGGTATCGATGCGGCCCGCGCCTTCGAGTGGTACCGTGGTGAGGTCTCTTGGAGTGTCACCAATCAAGATCGTGAACGTCTGCTCAGTCACTCCGCCGCGTCCATCACTCACCTGCACTCTCACAGGATAGGTATCATATGGGAAGGTAAGCGTTGGTGTCCAACTGAACACTCCTGAGTTAGAGATGATGTCTGCGCCTGCCGGATAAGACATCAGCATGAAGCTAAGCGGATCATCATCTGGGTCGGTGGCGACAATCTGGAACTGGAGCAGTGAACCGAGCGTCGCTGTCTTGGTTCCGATTGTGTTGATCACAGGTGGCTGGTTCCCGCTTGCTGAGCCAACGGTGATAGTTACTGTGGTAGGCTCGGAGTAATAAGTGCCGTTATAGGCACGATAGATGAAAGTATCCGTACCGATGAATCCCGGGAAGGCATGGTAGGTGAACGATCCATTTGAGCTCAACGTGACATTGTCTGTTAGCGGATCGCCGGTAACCACCTGTATCGCAGTAAGCTCAAGGCCATTGGGATCGCTATCATTGGCAAGTACTCCATCGGCAGCACTTACAGTCAGATCTGTGCCCTCAGTGGTGTAATAATAGTCGCTATTCGCCACAGGAGCACCTTCCACAGCTGTGCCCGACAGGGTTCTAGCGGTGACATCTTCAGTCCAACCCGAGTAGTTGCCGGCAACATCGAACGTGCAAAGGTCGAACGAGTAAGAGGTATTTGGTTGCAGGTTCT
>JAAYYH010000034.1 GCA_012515495.1 Coriobacteriaceae bacterium
ATTCCTTGGCCTCATCATATACGCCGTGAACTCCTTGACGGGTGGAAGGAGCTTGGGGATCATACTCGCATCTTCGTTTGTTGTATTGGACTCAGCGGCTGGCATGTATCACTCGACTGCCTATTTGTCTCCTGTATCATGGAGTAATCTTGATTATATCGATATTGGCGGCCTGTCGGCTTATCCCTCGATTACCTATATCTTTTGTGCCTTTGCGGTAATATTAATAGTTCTAATAGCAATATCAATCATCGCTAATAAAAAGCAAGTCATCAGTGTTATGCAACCGATTTGATTCTGCCATTGTCCTATGAAAGGAAATCTGGCGTGGATAAGATAGTGATCGATCATGTGGTGAAGAAGTTCAAAGATGATACAGTGCTTAACGACATAAGCCTTAGTTTCGAAGGCGGTAAAGTCCATGGGCTTATTGGGCGAAACGGCTCAGGTAAGACTATGCTTCTGAAGACAATATGTGGGTTTGTTCCTGCTACAAGTGGCAGTGTCTCTGTGGACGGAAAAGTCATCGGCAAAGACACCGACATCCCCGACAATACGGGCATTATCATCGAGGCTCCTGGTTTCTTGCCTCAATATAGCGGATATAAGAACCTGAAGCTTTTGGCGATGATCAAAGATAAAATCTCAAAGGACAAAATCATCAGCTCTATCGAGCAGGTAGGACTGGATCCGTACAGCAAGAAGCGCGTTGGCAAATATTCGCTGGGCATGCGACAGCGTTTAGGATTGGCCCAAGCTATTATGGAAGATCCAGATCTTCTGCTTTTAGACGAGCCGATGAATGGGCTTGATAATGACGGGGTTTGCGAGATAAGACAGTTATTACAGGAACTCAAAGAAGAGGGCAAAACCATTATTTTAGCTAGTCACAGCAAGGAAGACATCGAGGTTCTCTGCGATACTGTTACCGAATTAGACCACGGTGTGGTTATTCAGAGCAATAGCAAATGTTAGCATAAGTTTACATAAGATATATTATCAGCTTATTATCTGATACTGCGCCAATCTATTGGATAACTTTCACATACTTCGTGTGAGAACCCTTTCCGTGCTCTCTGATAGGCTTCTAGTCGATATCAAACGTAGACACGTGGAACATCAGAAACAATCTGAAAGGGGTAATCATGACCAAGGATAAGGGATTATCAAGACGCCAGTTCCTTACTGGTGTAGGCGTTGCCGGTTTGACGGCGGCTGGCGCAGGCTTAGCAGGTTGTAGTCCACAAAGTGGTGGTAGCTCTGGCGGAGGCAGCTCCTCGGGCGGTGGAACTCCAGCAGCTGAGAAAGAGTTTATATCAACTGCGTACCTCAATCCCCAAGATTACGATTTTCGCCAGAACACTACTGATTTCAAAACACTGTTCTCGCCATTTAAGATCGGATCGATAGAGATCAGCAACCGCATCATCAAGTCAGCCGCCGGGTCAGCTGCCTACCTCGCAGGGCCCACGGATGAGTTACTACAGTATTATGTAAACCTAGCTAAGGGTGGTCTAGATTTCATCTGGATGGAGAACATCCCGTTCTTTCAAGATGGCAGGGATTTTGTCACAGGGCAACCAATTCCAGTAACTGCTGAGGGCTTGGCATTTGCTAAAAAATTGGTTGATGCCTGTGCGGAATACGGTACGAAACTTGGGTATCAATGGGCCCCGTTTGGATCACCTGTTGGCGAAGATGTTATGTCAAAGGAGCAGATCAAGGCGATAGAAGCTGACGGAGTCAAACTAGCCAAGGATCTACAGGCGCAGGGCTTTGTGGCATTGGAGATGAATGCTGCTGGATTCAACCAAGGCGAGCAGTTCCTCAGTCGTTTCCATAACACCCGAACCGATGAGTATGGTACCGGTAGCCTCGAGAATCGAGCGCGCTTCTGCACTGAATCCATCCAGCAGATCAAAGAAGCCTGCGGCAAGGATTTCGCCATACAGATGCTTATCGATTGCATTGAGGAGAATGACAATCTCACAAACGATGCCTCCTTGGCGACTCTGGATAACATGGTCACCGAGCCGCACAACAAAGTCACGACCATCGAAGAAGGCATCGAATTCGCTAAGTTATTCGAAGCTGCTGGCGCTGATGCTATGCATCTGCGCCTTGGTCCTCTTGGCAATCACCCTTGTCAGTTCGGCAGTGATCTTTATTTCATCATCCACGGTGTTGAAGGAGCGAACGGATATGGTAGGCAATGGGACTTCAAGCGCCATTGGCAGGGTCAACTGATTGCCAACCACAGCGGTGCTGGGATGCTGATTGACATCGTTAAACGCTATAAGGATGCTGTGAGCATTCCCTGTGGCACGGTAACGTATATGGATCCTGCTCATGCACCCGATTTCTTTGAACAAGCACTCGCTGATGGAAAAGTGGACTTCTATCTGATGAATCGTCCTTTGACTGTGGATATGGAATACGTCAATAAGCTGCGTGAGGGACGCATCGACGAGATAGCTCCCTGCACACGTTGTCTATACTGCCATATTGGAAGCAATCAGATGAATCGCGCGATGGGTTACTGTCGAGTAAACGCCTTAACACAACGAGTGATGAGTGGCGTGCCGGGAACACCCGCCACATATGAACTCCCACCAATCTCCGCTGCAAAGAACGTTATGGTAATCGGTGGTGGACCAGCCGGTATGGAGGCTGCTCGCATAGCCGCAGCTCGTGGGCATAAGGTGAAATTGTTTGAGAAGACCGGAGCGCTTGGAGGTATGCTAGATTTTGCCAGTCGCATCAAGGGTCCGCATGAGAACCTTGATGATCTCAAGGCTTATCTGATCAAACAGCAGGAGCTCAACGGTGTTGAGGTAGTCTTGAACAAGGAAGTCGATGCTGCCCTGATTGCATCTGAAGCTCCTGACGCTTTGATCCTCGCAGTAGGAAGCCTTCCTGGTACTGTCGGTGTTGACGGTAGCGCCAGTGTCCCAATCGTCGAACTCAACTCCTTTGAAACGGCGGATCTGGGTGAGAACGTAGTGGTCTTCGGTTCAAATGCGCAAGCGTTCGACTGTGCTCTATGGCTGACGGTACGCAAAAAGAACGTCAACATCGTCACGCCTAATCCCAATGTCGATCTCAATAAACAGCAGTCTCAGCACGCACATCGCTTCATGACGACAACGCTGTATTCACTCGGTGTCAAAGCTTGGCCGGGTTCGAGTATCAAAAGCGTCAGTGACGGTCAGATCACTATCGCGACCGATTATGGCACTGAAGTCAATCTGGCTTGCGATTCGATAATCAATGCTGCTGATCCATTGCCGAACAAGGCATTACTTGATGGTATCTCAGTCTCAGAGACCTATGCTATCG
>JAAYYH010000260.1 GCA_012515495.1 Coriobacteriaceae bacterium
CGCTGGCATGTCCGTGCAGCACGGGGTATGGTCGACCAAGTTTGTCATGGCAGACCTCGATGTCTGTAAACCTCATAGCATTGAATCCGGTTCCCAGAGCTTTTAGCACTGCCTCTTTCGCGGCAAAGAAAAGCGCATAATGAGTTGCTGGATTGATCTTGCTTTCGCAGTACTCCACTTCCTGCTCAGAGAAGATGCGCCTTGGCAGACGCGGCTGCCTGAGAATAGCTTTCTCCATGCGCGCAAGTTCGATGATATCCACGCCCAGTCCAGCTATCGGCTGATCGCCAGAAACAGCAACGTGTTCCAGATCCCCAGTGTTTGCAGGTAGTACGGCTGTTCGCTCTTTCTCAGACGGCTGGTTCATTCAACCGTCACGCTCTTCGCCAGATTCCTGGGTTGATCAACATCACAACCACGAGCGATTGCGATGGCACGGGCAAATAACTGCAGTGGTACGCTGGCCGTTATCGGACTCAGGTATTCGCTTACAGACGGGATCGTGATTACCAGATCTGTAAGCTCGTGGATGCGTTTGTCTCCGTAGGTAGCTATCGCTATCACCTGAGCCCCTCGTGCTAAAACCTCTTCGATATTCGATAGAGTCTTCTCCCTAGTCAGGCTTTGTGGGACCACAGTGATAACCGGCGTTCTCTTCTCAACATCAATGAGCGCGATGGGGCCATGCTTGATCTCGCCAGCTGGGAAGGCCTCGGCATGCAGATAGCTAATCTCTTTGAGCTTCAGCGCTCCTTCAAAACAGGTAGTCGCACTTACTCCTCTGCCAATGAACAATGCTGTTGTGGCATCTGCGCACGCTTTTGCGCAGTGCTCGATCTCGTGGCTGTTCGCCAAAATCCATTCAATCTGTTCTGGCAGCTTCCGCATCTCAGCATAGATCTCCGCAACTTGCTCTTTTGAAAGTTTCCCTCGCTGTTGGGCGAAATGGAGTGCAAGCAGGGTGAGCAGCGCAACTTGTGCCAAGAAGGATTTTGTAGCTGCGACAGCAATCTCCAGATTAGCTTTGATGAACAAGACCGTCTGCGCCTCACGGGTAATGCGCGATCCAACGACATTGGTCAACGCTATGACATGCGCTCCTGCTTTCCGCGCCAATCGTACAGCCTCAAGGGTGTCGGCTGTTTCACCCGATTGTGTGATCGCCAGCACAAGTGTGCCCGATGTGATGATAGGGTTACGATAACGGAACTCGGAGGCAACCTCTACTTCAACGGGAATCCGAGCCCATGCTTCGATGATGCTCTTGCCAATGAGGCCAGCATGATACGATGTTCCACAAGCTACGATGTAGATCCTGTCGACAGCAGCCAACTCTTCTGAGCTTAGCGGAAGCTCTTCAAACGACAGCTCGCCGGATACCACATCGAAACGTCCGGCAAGGGTATCGCGTATCACCCGTGGCTGCTCATGTATCTCCTTGAGCATGAAATCGGGATAACCACCACGTTGAGCATCCTCCAGGTCCCATTCCACATGATAAACCGTTGGTTCGAACACAGCGCCCGTTGCGTCATAGCATTCAATCGCGCCATCAGAACGCAGCACAGCCATATCGCGATCACCTATGTAAATCACATCACGTGTGTATTCGATGATGGCGGGAACATCACTGGCGACCAGGGCTCCTCCTTCGTAGCTGCCCAACACCAACGGAGAATCATTACGGGTAACAATGATGGTATCGGGGTGTTCAGCGTGTAGCACGGCAAGCGCGAACGATCCCGTAAGCTGAGCAACCGTAGCTCGCACTGCTTCGATAAGGTCACCAGAATAGAATTCCTCGACCAGATGAGCCACTACTTCGGTATCGGTTTGAGACTGAAAGTCATGGCCTTTAGCGATTAGCTCCGCGCGCAACTGAGCATAGTTCTCGATGATTCCGTTGTGAACCACGGCAATTCTTCCGCTGCAGTCTCGATGTGGATGCGCATTGGCTTCGCTCGGTACGCCGTGAGTCGCCCAACGGGTGTGCCCAATACCGCAATTACCGTTGAGCTCAGATTCATCTACCGCAGCTCGTAAGTCGGCGATTTTCCCTTTGACTCGCAAAATGCCCAGCTCGCTGTCATTGCCTGACTGTACCAATGCTATTCCCGCGCTGTCATAGCCGCGATATTCTAAACGGCTTAATCCGTCTAAAAGGAATTTTCTGGCATCTATTCTTCCGGTGAAACCAACGATCCCGCACATATAACCTCCACGCGTGTTTTCAGTGATCATACGGGGAGAATTGAGGTGCTGTACCCGTATCCGCACCATAGTTTGCCGATTGTCGCCCTATTTTACCGCAAGGACTGTCTGTCGCTTTATATCAATGAGTATCCTCACATGGTATTCACAGTGCGTTTCTCGCAGATTAATCGCTATGAGAAAATATCACTTCTTTGAAAGTTGTGGTACCGTATCCAAACGTGTGACAAAAACTCGTATGAGAGATTGTTATCTCACACGATTTGCAGTTAAGAATCCCACAATCTCGTCAAATCATAAAGGCTTCAAAGCAGGTGGCAACAGGAGGAAGAATGAGAATAGCGGTAACCCACGAAAACGGTCAGATTTTTCAACACTTCGGCAGGTCCGAGCAGTTCAAGGTTTACGAGCTCGAAGGTGAGAAGATCGTCTCGTCGAAAATTGTTGGCACTAATGGCAAAGGACACGGCTCGTTAATCGGTTTCCTGAGCGAGCTGGGTGTTGATGCCTTGATTTGTGGCGGCATTGGCGGTGGGGCTCGCAACGGATTGGTTGATTCTGGAATCGAGCTCTATGCTGGCGTAGCTGGGAATGCGGATGCCGCAGTTGAACAGCTGCTTTCTGGCTCGCTGCAATTCTCAACCAACGCCAATTGCGATCACCATGATCATGATCATCATGAGAGTTGTCATGGTCATGATTCTGGAGGTCATAGCTGTCATTAGGACTGGAACACCTCAGAGAGCAGAGAGTATTCTCGTTAGAAGATACCCTGCTCTCTCATATCTATAAGCTCTTGGCGAGAATGCACGCCCAGTCTTCGGTAGATGCTCTTAGTGTGACCGCGTGTTGTATTCTCAGAGATATAGAGCTTCCTGGCAATGGCCGCAACGCTGTGCCCTTTGGTTAGCAGCTCAGCAACCTCTATCTCCCGACGTGACAATCCTTTTTGCAGGAAATACTGGACCGTGGAAAGCTCGGCTTCCTCATCCTGACCTACCTGTGCTTGTTGATCAGTGATACCAGCTGGAACATATGCTGCAGCCTCAATAGAATCCGAAATCAATGTATCGTCATCCAGTGCTAGGTATTCCGTACCTGCAATGACGGGTGCTGGCTTTCTCCCCCGTGAGACAAGCACAAGAACCACTGAGAGCAGATAGACGCAGACAAACAGGGCGTTGATAACATGGGCGAAATCAAAAGCGAGAATTGGAGTCAACACAGAGCCAAGCGCGTCTCCCGCAACCATGAAAAAGAGCACGGGGAAAATACAGATGCCATACATGACAATTGGAGAATAGCGCTTCTGAGCGGAATAGACTGCACAGGCTACGAGAAGCAACAGGTTGACTGTCTCAAAACCAAACATCAACATGCCAGTCAATAAAGGACTGTAATACGAACCAAAGAACGTAGGTAACAAGAAGATACCGGTGATGATGGGGAACAAAATCTGATACATCCTGAGGATCTCAAAGCCCTTTTTTGAGAATAGCTCGATGAGCGCCACAAGCAAACTTGCCGCGCCAAAACCGACAAGCACTGCCATTGCCGTGAAGCCCTCTGAGGACTCCACTGAGCCCGAAAGCCGAGAGACGAGCTTCCAAACGAAACCGATGGCACAAACGCAGAATATCGGCTTCCATAGATCTGCGACTACCCTCTTCAGGTCAATCTTATCTAGAACGCGGATAGGATAGAGCTCGATTTCTCCCAGACTGGTGTGCAGTGTGAGCATCGCCAGAAACGGCAAGACAACAACGACAACGAATAGCAGTGCCAGAAAGGGCAGTAGCTGCGTGACTATATATAGCACTATGGATAATACGGCTGAGATCGGGATGTAGATAATCGACCGCTGTTGCCCCTCGGTAACAAAGAATGTCTGCCAGAGCAGAAAGAAGAGAGCGTTTGCACAACCTAGCATCACACCCGAGATTCCGGCAGTCACAACATCGTCAAAACCAAACGCGAACGCCATGAAATAAAGCAACGCGCCACCGCTCAATGTAAAGCCGGCAACTAGAGAAAGCCATCTTGGCAACACCGTTTTCTTGCGCCAATAAAGGTAGACGACCAATCCCACGGCCAGAGTTGTTACCGTCTGCTCAACCAGAAGATACAAACGCCAGTGGTCACTTGGATTTGATGTGCTTTGTAATCCTGATAGCACAACGAATATCACCGCCCAGAAAAAGCAGAATCCCAGATGGTGGAATCTCAACCCTTTTAGAAGCATCATGGCATTGTTCAATGGCAAACACCTCCTCATCGATTTGTGCAGTCTAACAGATTTTCTTTAGCTTCTTTGCAGTTGGCATCTGACTGAATCGGGCTTTTCTCCCACTGTTATATGCTGATTTCTTATGACGACGCAGAAACAACCCAAAATATGTCCCCTTACCATCATTAACAACATACAACACGGCTGGGACCCACCTTTTAGCGGAGATATGCTTTTCTACAGTCTGGCGTACAGGCAGACAAAGAAAGGCTGGACACCATTGGTCCGCATATTCAAGAGCTCGAGATAATCAATCTAGAGGCTCGATGCAAAATCACGACAGGAGGGTAACATGGAAGAAGATCGACAGGAAAAGACAATAGACAGGCGGTTCTTCCTGCAAGGAGCTGGTGCAGCTGCTTTAGTAACCGCGATGACCTCAACATTTGGTCTGGCAGGTTGTGCGCCCGCGAAATCAGGTACATCGGATGGAAACGGCGGGAGCTCGGCTTCATCACCAAAAAGTGAGCCCTCTTGGTTCACCTCACCAGAACCAATCATTGATTCTGAGATCTCTGAGACAATCGAAACAGATGTAGTAGTAGTTGGCGCTGGAATGGCTGGAATCTCCGCAGCGTGTTCCTCCGCTGAACGCGGTCTGAGTGTCAGTGTGATTGAAAGAGGTGATACATGGTCAGGACGAGGCTTTGGCATGGGAGTTGCCGATTCAAAGATCGTCCGTGCGGCCGGCTTATCAATCGATCGCGCGAAAGCGCAAAAGTATTGGATTCATTGTTGCGGCAGTCGTGTCAATGAGTCGTTGGTCTCATTATTCTTCAATCGTTCTGGCGAAGCCATGGATTGGGTCATTGATAAATGCGAAAAAGGTGGTGTCTCTGTTCTGCTTTGGGATGGTTACTCTCGTGACCCAGAGTTCCCGGATGAGCCTGGCTATCACGTAGTCTTTGGCGGCCCCGAACAAAGTGCTGGTCGCGATTGGTCTCGAGATGCCACTAAGCTGATCTATGAGGATTCTCTCGCTGCGGGAGCACAATACTACTATGAGAATACCGTTGAACAATTGCGGAAAGAGGGTGAAAGGGTTGTAGGCGCCATCGCCAAGACAGCGGATGGCAGCTATGTCCTTTACAAAGCCACAAAGGGCGTTGTTCTGGCAACCGGTGATATCTCGGGTGATCAGGAGATGTTGGATTACTACGCGCCAGAGGTAGCCCACTGTAACTCCAAGCTCTACACGCCAATCGGATTCAATTCGGGTGATGGACACAAAATGGGTCTTTGGGCAGGCGGAGCCATGCAGGAAGGACACTTCCCTCCTATGCTTCATCCGCAAGCAGGTGCTTATCAGCAGTCAGCCTTCCTCTCGGTCAACCAGAATGGCGAACGCTTCTTCAACGAGGCAACGTGGGTGAACGGCAAATCCCTGAGCTACCTGCGTCAACCTGGACAGTGCGCATATTCGATCTTCGATAAGAACTGGACAGACGATAACCTTGCCGGTCTTCCCTTTGGTGGGGGTATGTTCTGGGATACCTTCAGGGTTATGGGTTCAGGACAATGGGACGCAACAAGCGGCCAAGCCGGTGTTGATGGCGCAGTTGAATCTGGCATGGGTTTCAAAGCTGATAGTCTCGAAGAACTGGCTGTTGCCTGCGGTATTCCTGAAGACACCTTCCTGAGCACTGTGAAGCACTATAACGAACTCTGTGCAGCTGGTGTCGATACGGACTTTGGCAAAGACAAGGTCTTCCTTGCTCCAGTTGTCGAGCCTCCCTTCTACGCTATGAAGGCCATGCCCGCCATATTGACGATTGTCGGTGGTCTTAAAGTTGATACCAATCTCAATGTCACCGATGCAGACGGTAAAGCGGTAGAGGGCTTGTTCGCCGTCGGAAACGTATCTGGCGATTTCTACGCAGTAGATTACCCCATCAACATCCCCGGAAACTCTCAGGGCCGTTGTATCACTTGGGGATATCTGGTTGGCGAGACTCTCGAGAAAGCTTGATGAACCTTTTCTGATCCGTCAGGGACAGCGTCCCACACCTCCTCGGTCTCTGATTGGATTAAAGAAGCCGGACCTCTCCTCGGTCCGGCTTCTTCTTATCGCGATTCTTCTCAAGTACTGATGTTTCTTCTAAAACCCACTATCAGCCCAGCTCCGTCTTCACAATCTCAGCAAGTTTTTGGGCTACTTCGTTCGCCACTACTTCGTCAGAGGCCTCAACCATCACTCTCACTAGAGATTCTGTTCCAGAGGCGCGCACAAGAATGCGTCCTGATTCCTGGAGTCTCACCTGAGCTTCCTCAACAGCAGTACTGATTGCCATTGAGTCTTTGAGTCCAGCCTTATTGACAACCTTGACGTTTATCAAAGCCTGCGGATACTTAGTCATAACTTGGGTAAGGTCGGTCAAGGTCTTTTTTGATCGCTTCATCACGGACAATAATTGCAAGGCGGTAACTAAGCCATCTCCTGTCGAGTTGAGCTCAAGAAAGATGGTATGCCCTGACTGCTCGCCTCCAAGGATATAGCCCCCTTCCAACATAGCTTCCAGCACCTGACTATCCCCAACTTGAGTCAAGATAACATCGATATCCAGATTCTTCATCGAGTTTTGGAAGCCAAGGTTGCACATCACAGTAGAGACTACAGTGTTGTTAGCCAGTTTCCCGCGTTCCTTCAGGTCCTTAGCGCAGATGGCTTCAATGAAATCTCCATCGACCTCTCTGCAGTGGCTGTCGATAGCAATAACGCGATCTGCATCACCGTCATGAGAAATGCCAACATCGGCGTCGGTCTTGGCGACTAACGCCTTGATGGGCTCAAGATGAGTGGATCCGCAGTTGACATTGATATCATCGCCACTGAAGTCTGTGTTGATAACTATCACATCAGCACCCAGACGGCGCAGAGCCTCAGGAGTGGTTGCATATGAGGCACCATGACCGCAGTCGACAGCTACACGCAGACCTTGAAGATCCGTACCCTGTCTGAGCACAGTATCAACTGCATGAGCTACATAGCGTTCAAGCGCATCCTCCATCGGCACAGTGACACCCGGCTCGTCAGCATCGATTCGCTCTCCGCTGAGGATAAAAGTCTCGAATTCATCCTCCAACATCGTGGTCAACTTGAAGCCTTTATCATCGAAGAATTTGATGCCATTGTATTCGGGGGGGTTATGAGAAGCACTGATTACCACACCACCAGCTGCGTTAAGTTGCCTAGTAAGCAGCGCAACGGCCGGAGTGGGGATAATGCCTGCCAAAACCGCTTCGCCACCTGCAGCAGCAATGCCAGCTGCCAGCGCACTTTCAAGCATTGGTCCACTTTTTCGCGTGTCTCTACCGATAACCATCTTCTTGCCCAACAGTTGCACCGCGGCCTGACCCAGTTTATAAGCGAGCTCCTCGGTCAGCTCTGTACCGGCTACGCCTCGTACGCCATCAGTTCCAAAGATCTTGGCCATGATACCTGCCCCTCATTGTCCATTTATACCAACAGAGCCCATCGACGATGGGCTCTGTTAAGAATACAGATCGATACAATCCGTCCTGCTCGATATCTCGATTAACGCTTCGAGAACTGCGGACGCTTCCTAGCCTTCTTCAGACCGTACTTCTTGCGTTCCACCATACGGGGATCGCGGGTTAGGTATCCTGCCTTTTTCAGCTCGGCTCGATAATCTCCGGCTTCCAGCAGCGCACGGGCTATACCGTGACGAAGGGCACCAGCCTGACCCGATACGCCACCCCCA
>JAAYYH010000035.1 GCA_012515495.1 Coriobacteriaceae bacterium
ACATGTTGCTTTGTGTATCCAGACCGCGGACCGCCATGACCATGGCAATCGCGTCGGTAGCCGAGACATCAGTGGCAACACAGGTAGATAGCTTATCAATCAGCGCGGGGATCTCTGTCGCTGAGGCGCGCAATACCTCTTTGGCGATAGCTTGTATCAGGATGCGCTGGTTTATCACCCGTTGGAAGTCACCAGTTGGATAGTTCCGACAGCGACTGAAGAGCAAGGCTTTCTCGCCATCCAAGAACTGCTCGCCAGCGGGTATTGAGATGCCGTTAAGCTCTACGTCGACCGGGACATTAACCCTGACTCCACCCAGCATATCAACCAGATCGATCACGCCCTGAAAATCAATCTCGACAAAGTGGGCTATAGGTACACCACAAAGCTCAGATACAGCCTTCACCGCTCCCGCCTCACGTCCATAACTAAAGGCCGCGTTGATCTTCTGGGTGCCGTAACCTTCAAGTTGGATCTCGGTATCACGGGGAATGGAGAGCAACGTGACCTGGGGAACTTTGGGATCGACACGCATCAAGATGATGGTATCAGAGCGGCCAGAGTCTGACGGGTCACGCGAATCTGATCCAATCAGGAGTGTGTAATAGGGTTCATCTGGCTGCTGCGGAGCAACCAATTGCTCTTTAAGGTCTTCCAGATTCTGTTCATCGATTGCGATGTTGTTGTTGACATTGTGCAAAAAGGTCGCCACTGCTACCCCTGCAACCGCCAATAGGGCGACAAGGATAATCACCACAGCCAGAACGACTTTCTTCTTTGTAGCGCTGCGCTTTGTTGCTGTCGAATAGCGTTGCGAGCTGACACCCCGTGAATAGCCTGACAGTTCGTTTGGATCAAACTGACCCATCTATGTCATACCCTTTCGAGTCACACTAGTTGATTTTGCCTGAAGGACCAGTATAACAGACGATTTCCGATCAACTTATCATATGCACAAAAAGGCCACTACGAGGCTTTGGCTCGAACCAGGTTGACTTCGGAGGCATCAACCTGCCCGCATCCGAAACCGCGAACAACTCATCCAACGTCACTGGAAACAACGCAAATGCCACTGCCTCCCCAGCATCGACTCTGCGTTCGAGTTCGGCCAATCCTCGGGCGCCACCGATGAAGTCGATGCGTGGATTGGTTCGCGGATCATCGATACCCAATACCTCTGACAATAGATTGTCCTGAAGCAGCTGCACATCCAAACCAGCAACCGGGTCATCACTCTTGAATTCATCGTGGATAGTCAGCCGATACCATTGCCTGGCCAGGTACATGCCAAACTCCCCCTTCTTGCGGGGTTTGTGCGGCAGACTTTCCGCATCGACTGTGCTGGCTGTGCTGGCCGAACCAGTATCGATGTGGTCGCTGGCTTCGATTCTCTCAACCAAGAACCTCTGGGCTACCCGATCAAGGAACTCCTCAGCAGAAAGTCCGTTAAGATCGCTGACAACACGATTGTAATCCATGATCCGCAGCTGGTTGGCAGGGAAAAGTATGGCAAGGAAGCTCTCATGAGCAGCAACGTCCGAAGTTCCGGATATCTCCTCTGTCTCCTCCTGCGCAACTGTCTCTTCCGCCACAGCTGTCCGTCGCTTGAGCCCCACCGCCACTGCCGAGGCTGCGCGATGATGTCCATCGGCAATGTAGAGGGCCTCAAGTGTAGAGTAAGCTTGGGCGAGTCTTTG
>JAAYYH010000261.1 GCA_012515495.1 Coriobacteriaceae bacterium
AGAAATTGCAATAGGCCTCAAGAATATCCAAGACAGGCCTTTCAATGTTCAAGATAATTTCAGATTTAAAATAAGTATGATGTGAACCAAGCAGCAGTTCTTGCATAAACAGATGAAACCGACCAGAAAGGAGTGCCAAATGACAACGGAAGAGTCTTTTGTCTACACAGCATGCCCTGGGTGGGGCGACCATGACTATTGCGCACTGAAGACAATAGTCAAGGACGGTAAGATCGAAAGGACTGAGCGCATAATCTATTCTGACCCCGAGGAACCAGACGGACACATTTGCCAGAAAGGCTGTCTCACGGCGCGTATGCCCTATGATCCGAACAGACTAAAATATCCAATGAAGCGAGTGGGTGAACGCGGTGAGGGAAAATGGGAGAGGATCAGCTGGGATCAGGCACTGGATGAAATCGCTAGCAAGATGCTTGAGATTTCGGAGAAGTATGGTGCGCAGTCGATTGCTATGTGGTCATTAGCTGCGGGTGCGCCACCTTCGTTTGGATTCATCACCTTGATGCCAACACGCTTTGCGAATCTCTTCGGCGTTACTTGCCCAATGGCTTCTGTTGGACTGGATAACGGTCCTTTCTACACTGAGTTCTACAATATGAATAGCGTGTTCTATCACATCCTTGCAGACCCAAGAAACCTTATTGGCACCGATTTGATCTATGTTTGGGGGTGCAATCCAATAGAAAATCAGATACGAGCAGCTCAGAACTTAGTTCGCGCACGCGAAGCAGGGGCACGTATCGTTGATATTGGCTTAGTTTTCGATGGCACTGCTGGTTTCGCGGATGAGTTCTATGGTTTGAAGCCTGCAAGTGATGCGCACCTGGCAATGTATATGATTAACTACATTTTAGAGAATGACTTTCAAGACGATGAATATCTGATTGCAAAAACCATTGCTGCTTATATGGTGCGTGACGATAACGGGATGCTTGCCCGTGACGCTGAAGGTAACTATTTGGTATTTGATAGAAGTACAGGGGCTTTGGCTCCTGTTGCACCCAAGTGCGGACAGTATCCAAGCGATGACATCGCGTTGTTTGCGCACGCCAAGTATGAAGGGACTGACGTCACCTCGGTTTTGCAGCTTTTGAAAGAGCATTCAGCAAAATACCCACTGGATATAGTCGCTGAGAAGACCGGTCTATCAGAGGCTGAAATAGTTAAGCTCGCTCAAGACTGGGCTGTAGCGGAGAATGCCTATATCACCGCTGGTTATGGTATGCGATATACCAACGCTAACGAGACATACCGTATGTTGATATTGCTTGGCATACTCATGGGGCGATTGGGCAAACCTAAGAATGGTGTTATTGAAGGGCTACAGCTGCAAAGCTATCCTGTTGCGACGAATGATGCCCCCCTTACATTGCCCAATGGCATTGAGGGAGTTAAATCGGTTGGCATACGTATGCCAGATTGGTTTGAGATCGCTCAGAAGAAAGATAGTCCCTACAAAGCACTATTGGTAGCACATGGGAATCCAGTTCACCAGCAACCAGATCGACAACGGTGGCTCGATATCATTGATGGTATGGAGCTTGTTGTCGATATCGATGTTTGGCTAACCGATACAGGGGAACTCGCTGATTATATACTCCCAGACTGTATGCCATTTGAGCGAGAGGACCTGATAACAGCAGCTTGTTACAATCACGTTGTTCTGCAGGAACCAGCGATTGAGCCCCAAGGTGATGTACGTGACACGGTTTTCATTTGGTCGGAACTAGCGAAACGTGTCGGATTGGGAAAATATTTCGATAAGACAATTCCCGAGTGGATTGATATACGCCTTGACTCCGACTATCCACCTATCGCGACGTTGGAACCAAAATTGACGTATGAGCGCTTGAAAAGGGAGAAGATGGTACGCATTAATGTGCCGGCTGAACCAAAGTTCGATCCTTATGCAGGCGAGACAGAGTGGGGTACTGAGACGGGAAGAATTGAGATCTATGCTGAGCGTCTGGTAGATTTCGATCTGGCTTTGACAAAACCGCTCGAGCCACTGAAGATTAATTCTTCTAAAGAATAT
>JAAYYH010000262.1 GCA_012515495.1 Coriobacteriaceae bacterium
AAGCCTGCTCCAGCTGCTTGGCCTTCCAGCGTACATCCGTGACTTCGGAGGCATCCTTCTCGATCAGGACTTCATAGATAAACGCCTCGCTGCCAAATATCTGCCAATCAGCCTGCAGGGCAGCATTGGGATGACGACCATCGTCGAGTTGGTTACGAAGATAGTATTCCTTGTTCTTGAGGTTGATGAACGAATCGATGAAGACCTTGCCATTGCGCTGGTTAGTCAACTTGACCACACCGTACCAAGTCTTTATCTCTTTATAGGCTTCCTTCAGTTCCCGCTTGCGCGCCGCGTCCATTACTCCATTCACCCATGTTCAGAAATGGGAACGTACAGCTGTTTCGTGCGCTCGGGAGTGGCCAGGATACTCTTATACGCCGGACGGATGATTCGTCGACACGAGACGATCTCCTCGAAGCGGTGGGCTGCCCAGCCGACGATGCGGGATGCCGCGAACAACGGCGTGAGCAGGTCGGTGGGAATACCGAGCATACGGTAGACAAAGCCGCTGTACATATCAATGTTGGCGCAAATCTGCTTGCCATCGCCTTTCTTGGCGGCGATGATCTGCGGAGAGATCCGCTCCACGGTTCGCAGCAAATCGAACTCGGATTGATATTCACTGCCTTCTGCCAGCTTAGAAGCATACTTCTTGCAGAGGATCGCCCGAGGGTCGGAGAGTGTGTAGACCGCGTGTCCCATACCATAGACCAAGCCCGTGTGGTCGAAAGCCTCTTTGTTAACGATCTTAGTGAGGTAGTCAGCCACTTGACCCTCGTTGGTCCAGTCGGCCACATTCTCCTTGATGTCGGCGATCATCTTCTCAACATGGAGGTTCGCGCCACCATGGCGAGCGCCCTTGAGAGAACCGATGGCACCAGCATAGGCAGAGTAGGGATCGGTATCAGACGATGAGAGCACGCGACAGGTGAAGGTGGAGTTGTTGCCCCCGCCATGCTCGGCATGCAGCATCAACATGATATCCAATAGTACAGCCTCTTCACGGGTGTAGCTGCGATCGGGACGCAGCATCGAGAGTATGGTCTCGGCAGTGCCTTGCCCAGGGACAAAGCGATGCATGATCATCGAGTCACCATAGAAAGCCGCACGCTTAGCGTGATAAGCTAAAACCATCACACGCGGCAGACGCGAGATCAACGAGATCGCTGTATCGATCTCATGTTCGGCACTGCGATCCTCGGCATTCTCATCCAAGGCATACAGTACCGACACGGCCCTGATCATGGCGTTCATGATGTCTGGAGTGGTCTTGGTCATGATCATATCAGCACAGAACCCATCGGGGAGTTCGCGATTCTCGTCGATAAGCTGTTGGAACAAATCGAGCTCTTTGCGCGAAGGCAGCTTGCCAGCAAGCAGTAGATAGGCGGTCTCCTCAAAACCAAAACGCCCCTCGACCTCAACGTTGTCAACCAGGTCATTGATGCTGTAACCACGCAGAGTCAACGTACCCTCACAAGGTTGCTTCTCGCCCTCGTACATCACGAAACCGTGGACATTGCTGATGGTGGTAGCTCCGGCAATCACACCTGTACCATCGGCATTGCGCAACCCGCGCTTGATGTCATAGCGCTGATAGACCTCCGAATCGATGGAGTTCACTGTCTCAAAGTTCTCATAGAGGGAGAGCTTGTGATCGCTCATATGCTCGCTCCTTACCATGCATGGATACCGTCAGAGTCAAAACGTTGAAGAGCTGTGTTGGAGAAAAAACCAAGCCCAGATTATACCTGCAGCTTAGCGATCAGCGCATCGGCATACTGCGAAGTGCCAACGCTACCATCCGTAGAGCCGGTAACAGTACGCTTGATGTCATAGGTGACGTCCTTGCCTTCGCTGATAACCGCACGGATAGCGCCGAGCATACGTTCTGCGGCATCACATTCGTCGAGATGGCGCAGCATCAACACAGCCGAGAGCATCAATGCCGTGGGGTTGGCGCGGTTGAGACCGGCATGTTTGGGCGCTGAGCCATGCACTGGTTCGAACAGAGCGTAGTCGTCACCGATGTTGGCGCCTGGAGCGATTCCCAGTCCACCGATCAGACCCGCGCAGAGGTCTGAGACGATATCGCCATAGAGATTAGGTAGCACCACAACGTCGAAATCGTCGGGACGTAAGACCAT
>JAAYYH010000263.1 GCA_012515495.1 Coriobacteriaceae bacterium
CCGTAGCCACGTTCCAGCGGCTCAACGATGAAACGAGCAAGCGTATCATTGACCTGCTCCACAGTCACCTGGGGTCTCATGAACTCAGTCATCTATGAACCTCCTCAAGAGTTGTTTACTTCGAGTAGAGCTCGACGATGAGCTGCTCGCGGATATCCAGGTCGATCTGCTCACGTGTTGGCAGAGCCAATACTGAACCCTGAAGCTTCTCGATGTCGACCTCAAGCCACTGGGGGACTTCGGTCTTCTGGCTGGTGATAAGCGAGGTCTTGATCACAAGAAGATCCCTGGCCTTGGATGCTATCGCTATCAGATCGCCAGCCTTGACGCGGAACGACGGGATGTCGACTCTGCGGCCATTAACGGTTATATGTCCGTGACGGACCTGCTGGCGAGCTTCGTCCCTTGATTTTGCGAAGCCAAGGCGATAGACGACATTGTCCAGACGAGACTCCAAGATGCGTAGGAGGTTCTCACCTGTAACGCCCTGTTGACGGTTAGCGATATCATAATAACCACGGAACTGCTTCTCAAGCAGACCGTAGATACGCTTGGTCTTCTGCTTCTCGCGTAACTGGAGACGATATTCACTTTCTTTCACACGTTTCTTACCGGCTTCACCCGGTGCATAGGGCCTACGCTCCACCGCACATTTTTCGGTATAGCAGCGATCACCCTTCAAAAACAGTTTATTTCCTTCACGACGGCACAACCTGCAGTCCGCCCCGGTATAACGAGCCATAGTTACCTGACCTCTCAGAAATCAAACACGCCGACGCTTGCGCTGACGAACCCCGTTGTGGGGGATCGGTGTGCAATCCTGGATACTAGCGATCTCCAGTCCGGCCGCCTGGAGCGAACGGATGGCGGTCTCACGACCAGAACCGGGTCCCTTAACAAAAACCGAGACCTTGCGCAGACCATGTTCCTGGGCTATCTTCGCGGCGGCTTCAGCAGCCATCTGAGCTGCAAAGGGAGTAGACTTACGCGAGCCTTTAAAGCCCACGGTGCCTGCACTCTGCCAAGAGATCACATTGCCCTGGGGGTCGGTGATGCTGATAATCGTGTTATTGAACGTGCTCTTGATGTGCGCCTGTCCCACCGCGATATTCTTGCGCTCAGAGCGCTTGATGCGGGTGCGCACCGGTTTTTTAGCTGCCATCTACTTCTTCTTCCCTCCGATTTGCTTGCGGGGACCTTTGCGGGTGCGCGCATTGGTGTGTGTGCGCTGACCCCGAACCGGAAGGCCCTTGCGGTGGCGCAGACCACGATAGGCGCCGATCTCCATCAGGCGCTTGATGTTCTGGGACACCTCGCGGCGCAGGTCACCCTCAATCTTCAGATTCTTGTCGATATATTCACGTAGACGGACAGTCTCTTCCTCTGTCAGGTCTTTGACGCGGGTATCCGGGTTTACCCCGGTTGCCTGCAGGATCTTGGTAGCGGTAGTCAAGCCGATACCGTAGATATAGGTCAACCCTATCTCCACACGTTTATCGCGTGGGAGGTCAACACCAGAGATACGGGCCACTAAGCAACTCCTCCCTAGCCCTGACGCTGTTTGTGACGGGGATTCTCGCAAATGACGAGAACACGCCCATGGCGTCGGATGATCTTACATTTATCACACATTTTCTTGACCGAAGGACGTACCTTCATAACTCTGTTCCCTTCAGTTATCTGCCTTGGGAAACCTCTTGGGGAAAAGCATGAATACGCAAAAACGCGTCTCGAAGCGCAGATTGCGCCTCACGTCGCTTCTCATTCGCACTAAGGTATCCCGTGCAATCATCTTAATCTATATCCACGCCGCAGCCGCAGGCGTTAGTTTTCAAACACTGATCTGGAAAGCGGAGTCTTTCACCTGGCGTATATCCGTGACAGCAAGTCACTTGTAACGATAGGTTATCCGCCCGCGGTTGAGGTCGTAGGGAGAGAGCTCCACGGTGACCTTATCGCCAGGCAGAATCCGGATGTAGTGCATGCGCATCTTCCCTGAGATATGCGCCAACACGATATGGCCGTTTTCCAATTCAACCCTGAACATCGCGTTGGGCAGAGGCTCAACAACGGTGCCCTCAAGTTCTATTGCGTCTTCCTTACCCAAAAAAAACCACTTTCAAACGTCAGAACCCTCTTATAGCAGCGTTCCATGATAGCGCAAAGCTACGCAAACAAACAAGGGTAGCTTGACATTTAGCAAAAAACTTCAGTTCAAAGGAGCCTTGAATGGCTAAAAACCCGTGTTGCTATAGTTCGTTACAGCCCCAAAGCCTTCTTTAGCGAAGCAACGCGTCTGCGCGAAACCGGGATGCTCTCCTCTTCACCACTCAAGCTCAGCAGTAATGTTCCGCCACTCACAGGTGTCACTTCCTCAACACAGGCAAGATTGACCAGATAGCGACGATGCACCCTGAAGAAACCATGCGGCTCAAGCTTGCTTTCCAGCTGCGCCAATGAGACGGTAGAAAGGTAGCGGTCCGACTCGGTGTGCAAATAGGAATAATCGTCCTTGGCCATGATGTAGTGGATCTTATCTGTCGCAACCAGCAGCTTCCTGCCGCTTTTCTCCACTGGTATCCGTTCAGATTGTGTGCTCTTCGCATACACGGAGACGTGGTGCTTGACCTTTGAGATCGCCTGTAACAGACGATCAGTCTCAACCGGTTTCACCAGATAGTCCACGGCGTTGACATCAAAAGCTTCTGCTGCATGCTCACCGTATGCTGTCACGAACACTATGGCTGGCGGAAACTTGAGGCGGTTCAGGGCTTCAGCCAATTGCAGGCCACTGGCTCCCGGCATGCTGATATCCAGAAACATGATATCCGTACCCTTTTCCTTTAGACGTTCTATCGCTTCACGGACGTTTGAGGCCTCCCCAACAATCTCAACCTGCCCAGTCTCGTCCAGCAGGTACCGGAGCTCAGAACGCGCAGGGGCTTCGTCGTCGACAATGATAGCTTTCAGCATACGTTCTCCATCTTGAGTTCACCAACATTGCTCAGCGTAAGACAAACCGTTGTACCTACGCCCAGTTCCGAAAACACTTCCAAACCAGAGTCGCCACCAAAATAGCCTTTGAGACGGTCATCGACATTCTTGAGCGCAACGCCCATGTGCGCCCTGTCTGTATCCAACAGCATATCCGGTAGGCGCTCCTTTGGGATCCCGATGCCATCATCCTGAACACAGATGACAACGTCTAATCCCTTACGCTCCGCCCTGATATTGATATGCAGAGCTGCGTCATCGCGCATTGCATGACCCACTGCGTTTTCAACCAAGGGCTGGATGATAAACGCCGGAACCATGACTTTCTCCAGACCACTCTCGATATTGCTCGCTAGTATTATACGTTCTTCTCCAAACCGTGCTATCTCAAAACCAAGATAACGCAATGTCTGCAGATATTCCTGCTCGAGTGTGATCAGATCCTGTGAACCCTCCAGCGTACGCCGATAGAAGACAGCGAACTCCCTGAGCATAACGCGGGCACGACCAGGATTAGTACGAATCAACGAGGCAATGGTATTGATGGTGTTGAAGAGGAAATGTGGATTGATCTGCGCCTGCAACGCCCGGAGCTCCATCCGCGTTGCCAATTCTCGCTGCGCATCCAACTCCGCGAGGCTCAGTTGCATCGATAATAGATTGCCCAGACCCTCAGCCATGGCTCTTTGGGTCTCGTCGATCTTCTTCTCTGAACGATAATAGAATTTAAGGATACCCACTGGCTTATCATGCAGACTCATCGGCACGATGATAGAGGCTTTCAGTGAGGTTGGCTTTTGTGGGTGGTCAATATCCTCCAGAGTCGCGACCACGCGTAACTCACCATCCTCAAGCGCCTCCAAAGTCGCTTTCTTGACGATAGGTGACCCAATAGGATGGAGCTCCTTCTCGGCACCCGCGAAGCCTACCACCCGCTCCTGATCAGTGATGGCGACTGCGTTTGCCAGAGTTGCCGGCAAGAGAAGCTTGCAGACCTCCTGCGCGGATTCGGGAGCTAAACCCTGGCGCATAAATGGTAGCGTGCGCGCTGCCAGCCGGAGAATGCGCTCGGATTGACGAGCCTGAAGGCGATCGGGATCGATTGAATAGCGCATGATAAAGAAGGTGACAAACGACATGGACAGTAAACTGGTGGCGACGATAACCCAGCTTCCACCGAGGATCAAAGTCAGAAAGGCGATACCAGCCAACAGTATCAAGATACCAATCGATACTGTTTCTATCACCGATAAACGCCTGACGTTCATGATCGCCTCTCCGCTTTCTGATTAGTAAGCTGTCAGTCTATCAGCTTTCCTGATTATCAGCTCATTTTTGACAAGAAGAGCTGATTCACCAAAAGCATGCTGCCAGAGAAGACCAAAACCACACCAAAAGCCATTCGCAGTGCTCTATCTGGAATCCGCGCAGCGAGTCGGGCCCCCAATTGCGCACCCGGAATGGTACCGACCAGCAAAGCCAGACCATGAAGATACCAGATATGACCCAAGAACGCGTGTGAGATGATGCCGGGAATGGCAATGATAGCGATTGCCAACAGCGAGGTTCCGGCAGCGCGATGCATGCTGAATCCGAGCAGAGCGATGGACATGGGTACGATTATGAAGCCACCGCCAACACCCACCAGTCCGGCGATGAGCCCCGCGAAAAGCCCCAGTACCACAGCAATGACAATCTTACGCATGACGGGTTTAGGCACAGTGGACTCAGCGGATGCAGTGGGTACAGCGGATGCAGTGGGTACAGCGGGCGCAGTGGGCGCATGGCTCGCTTCTGGGCTGAGTCCGAGAGAGACTTCTGAGACATCAGTAGGTTTCTTTCTGCTCGATTTGAACATCTGAAAGGCGCTGTAGAGGATAACCAGTGAGGTGATGATGACCAGCATCAAGTCGGGTAGATCCTCTGAAAGCCAAGCCCCCAAAGCTGAGGTCAATGCTCCGGATAAGCCAATCAACACTCCCAGTTTGACATCGGCTGTCTTCTGCTTGGCATGCCTGAACGTGCCAGATATCGCCGTTGGCGCGATGACGAATAACGAGGTTGACGTTGCGCCAGTCATCGGAACAGAGAAGACGAGGTTGAGCAGCGGAACGATCATGGTGCCGCCGCCGATGCCAAACATTCCCGACAGTACTCCCACCAGAAGACCTGCCAAAGCTACAATGAGAAATGCCTCGAAGTTCACTTCTCGTCTAACCCCAAGGCATCAATGTCAAGCTCGAAGTCCAACAAGTCAGATGTTGGCGGTGGCTGGATTGCCGACTGGGTATCGGGCTGCTGATTGCCCAAAGGTGATGAGGCTGATTCCACAATAAGATCTGTGTCCTGTATCTTGGCTAAGACGCGCTCTTTGCCAATCCGATGCCCGCCAAAGACCTGCTGTAACTGATGATCGGCCTCAAGGATACCTATCACCTGTGGCCAACCCAGCTGGAATTCAAAGTACTTGGGACAAAACACCTCGGCATAGGCCTTTGCCTCACGACGAGCAGCCATCGCCGCCTTGATATAACCCTTGCGTTCATTGGGACGTCCAAGCGAACGCAACAGCGCAGTAAGGAAAACCCTGCGAGTGATGTTCTGCTCAAGGAAGGGACCGGGATATGGGTAGAGCGATTGCGGCTGGATTGGCAGCAAGTCGATCTGTGATTTTGAGAATTCCAGCTTGCGCTGCTCATAGATCCAGCGGTAAATGTCCTGACGGAAGCGTTGGGCTTCGGTTCTCTCCGTGGGCGGAAGATGCTGGATATACCATTGATTGTCAAACCAGACATCACTGCCATACATCCTTACGTTGAGCATATAGTCGAGGTCTTCTCCACGCGCAATCCAAGGATCGAAAGAGACGCGTCGGTAGGCTTCACGGTGAATTGCCATCAAACCGCCATACGCCGCATTCGAGCGTGACAAGCGCGGGCCGCGCATTGCCTTGCTGATCCACTCATTGAAAAGATCGCCCTGTTGCCAGAAGTGGTTGTACCAGGCGTTCTTCTGGCTGGAAAGCCATTTGCCCTTGCGGTCGGTGTAGTAGCCGGTCTTGACCAGGACCGGGATACCCTTCTGCGTCAATTTGCCCAGACCATAGACGGCGTTTTTAATGAAATCCCTGTCATCTATCGTTTCATCGTCGTCGATGTAGATGACCTCGGTATAGCCAAGAATCGCGGCTATCGCCAGACCAAAGTTGCGCACTGCCCCATAGCCTGTAAGCGAGATGCCCTCCCTGATCGATGCCAGCCCAAGCTGATCGGCTCGGCTGTAGAACTGGCTAAGTGTATCGGAATCAACCACTGTGATATCCAGCTGCGGATAAGCGGCAGTGATATCGCGGATCTTAGCCGATGCCTCCCGTTCCACTCCCTGCTCGGCAACCACCAACAAGATGATTGGCACATCGATCTCACAATCAACCAGAGATGTGAGACAACGTGGAAGCTCACCCTGATGAGTCAGCGGGGTTGTATGGTCATAGGTCGCGACAACGTTATAGGTCTGGGTCTTGCGCCTGTTACCCACATACGTGGGGATGATGATGACTGGATCCATCTATGGCTCCTTACTCGGCACCCTCAAAAAGCACCTTCATCATGTTACAGCCGGGGTCGACTACCAATCCGGTGGCCTTGGCCTCGTTTTCAGTGAGTCGCCTGCCGCTGTTGGCCGCGATGCCCGGGCCGGACAGTAGAAATGGTACAGGATCATGGGTGTGACGCTTCGTGGCTACCGGTGTTGGATGATCGGGTAGAGCCAGGATTCGTAGTGGCGTGTTCTTCGCGTAATCCATGAGCCGACTGATTATCTCACGATCGATGGCCTCCACGGCACGCAACTTGCCTTCAACGTTGCCATCGTGGCCTTCTGCATCGGGAGCTTCGACGTGGATGAATACCACGTCCTTCTCTGCCAACATCACCAGGGCACCCTCTCCCTGGGCGGCATAATCGTTATCTGCCCCATCGGTTACGCCTTCGAAGTGGTAGCGGTCGATATCGGCAAGCTTGGCTATGCCTCTGAGCAGGTCCACACCCGATAGCATTCCTGCAGTCTTGCCGTAGATCTCAGAAAACGAGCGCATACCATCAGGACGCTTCCCGGGCCAGAAGGCAAAGACATCGGTCGCAGGCAGTTTGCCTTCCGCGACGCGCCGCGCATTCACCGAACTGGCAGCCAATATCTGGCGCGCGCGCTGCTGGTAATCAATCATCAATTTGGCACCAGGACCTGAAGGCAGATACTCTGCGACCAGCTCATCGGAGAAGTTGTGCGGAGCTGCCAATGTGGTATCCATCAGTTCTGGATGCCCTGTTACCACCAGAATCTGGCGGAATCCCGTAGCCTTATGCAGGGTGAATGTCTCATCGTCCAACTTGGCCTTGAGCTCATCGGCCAAAGCCTGCGCGTCAGCGCTGGAGATATTGTCAGTTGAGTAACTGACCATGATACCGTCTTCAGAGACGTTGGTCAGGTTGAGGCGCATTGCCAGCTCGTCGGGTGCCAGGTCGAGATCCAAAGCGGCACCTTCAAGCGCGCCACGACCAATGGGATAATCTTTTGGATGATAGCCCATGATCGAGGTACAGGCTACATTCGAGGAAGGCTCCATATCATCAGGAACATTGACCGCAAGGCCAACTTGCCCAACTTGGGCAAGCAAATCCAGATTAGGGGTGTGAGCCTGTTCGAGCGTGGTCTTACCATTGTATTCCGATAAGGGATTACCAGAGGCACCATCGAGTATCACTATCGCAAACTTCAAGATTACTCCTTAGATTTCCAACCGAGTACAGTAACTGACTACAGCGCAGCAACCAATCCGAGCACAGTAACCAAGTATCCTTTTACTCCCATCCAGTCACAGCGACCGATTGCAGCAAAACACTTTGATGTACAGCCTCAAGGTCATGTACAGCTTTTTGGCAATACGGTATCATTGACCCATGATTACTCCTCATTATACCAACACATATTCTGATACCCGTGGACTATCATCAGAACCCCTTACATTCACACAAGCCATCGTCAAGGGCATCGCGCCCGGTGGCGGCCTGCTGGTTCCCCTTGTGATACCAAAGTTGAGTCTGGATCAGATCGCTGCGCTGGCTGAGCTGCCCTACGCTCAACAGGCGGCAACGATCTATCAGAGCTTTGGCGTTGATTTGGCTGCGGAGAAGATCGAGGAGCTGATGGCCCAAGCCTACAGCGAGAACTTCGATACCGCAGAGATCATCCCCCTCAGCACAGTAGCGCCTGATACCCATGTGCTCGAGCTTTGGCACGGACCCACCAGCGCCTTCAAAGACATGGCGCTCCAGTGCCTGCCACTGTTCTTCTCGGCAGCCATCGATAAACTGCGTGAACAGGATGAGGCAGAGGAAGATTTCCTAATCTTGGTGGCGACCTCTGGAGATACCGGCAAGGCTGCGCTGGATGGTTTCAAGAATCGCGAACACACCAACATCATCGTGTTCTATCCACATGGTGGCGTAAGCGATGTGCAGCTGCGCCAGATGACCACACAACGCGGCGACAATGTTGGCGTCTTTGGTGTAGAAGGCAATTTCGACAGCTGCCAGACCGCGGTTAAGGGCGCGTTCAACGACGAGTCCTTCAACGAGCTGCTGGCCAGCGAACATGGCCTGCGTCTCTCCAGCGCCAACTCCATCAACTGGGGTCGCCTGATGCCACAGATCGTCTACTATATCAGTGCCTATGCCAAACTGGTGACCAGCGGGGATTTGCTGTTGGGACAACCGCTCGATGTCTGTGTTCCCACCGGCAACTTTGGCAACATCTTAGCTGCCTGGTATGCCAAGGACATGGGCGTGCCCATTGGACGCCTGTTGTGTGCCAGCAACAAAAACCGCGTGCTCACCGACTTCATCAACACCGGCACCTATGACATCCGCGACCGCGAATTCGTGCTTACACCATCACCATCGATGGACATCCTCATCTCCAGTAATCTGGAGCGCCAGTTGTTTGAGCTGAACGGACGCGACAGCGACGCCATCCGCGGCTGGATGGACGACCTTCGCAACCAGGGCTGCTTCAGGGTGGATGCCCAGACCTTTGCCGCGTTGCGCAGCGTCTTCTGCTCCGACTCAGTGGATAACGACGAATCGCTGCAGACCATCCGTGAAGTCTACGAGCAGCACGAGTATCTGCTTGATCCGCACACCGCGGTGGCCTGGAAGGTTGCCGAGCGCCTGCGTGAGGAGAACCCCGTACTGGTTGTCTCCACCGCGCATTGGGCTAAATTTGGTGCCGATGTCTATCGAGCCCTCAACGGTATCGCAGCCGGAGCTCCACTACCTGCCGAGGTGGCTGATTTGAGCGGCTTTGAGTTGAATGACCTGATCGCGCGCGACTACAAGGCTGGTTGCATTCCTACCCCGCTGGCAGAGCTGCAGAGCTTGCCTGTGCGTTTTTCGGAAGTGTGCTCCGGCTCGACTGAAGGCGTTGAGGCAGCTGTGAAGAGCTGGCTGGAGCAGTAGGGTTTTGCTGGCTCAATAATTCAACCTGTGCGAACTTTTTGTCGATTTAACCCAATACTTGTGCAGTTTTTCAAGTAGTGCGAGATTGCGTAGAGACTCTGTGTTCATTAAATACAACATATTGTGCTAGTATGCTAATTCTTACAACAAGTGCCCGCTATGACGCGGATAAATCATCGCACTACCTGATTATTTGCACGACTGAAGAGTTAATCAAAGAGAGCAACTAAAGCTAAGCTTATCGCCTAACACGTTCCAGAGTTGAAGTGCTCCAATTTGAGTATCCAATGCAATCTTCAAGCCAAAGGCGGTTTGATAAAAGATTTCTGAAAACCCTCATTACCCTTAGATTGTTATGCCTTATCTCCCCTCTACCCCCATGATAGAATGATGAATATCGGCGCTATTTGGTTACATAGCTAAGAGCTATCCATACTGCAGCAGGGAACGTGACTATCGTGTATGAAGAACCACTTCTGCCTATAAGTGAATTCGCACCGACAGATTTCATTGACATGCCGTTAGTGGCTGAAGCTGCTTGCCTGGAAGATCTGGAAGACGAACTGCTGCTCAACCAACCAGTGGATGATCCATTCGCTCAGCTTTTTGAAGATGAAGCGTAGTTCTCGCTGATCCCAAACCAAATCGTCTCTTTATTGCCGTAACAGCTGAATAAGCCTAGAATGATGCTAATCTTTATTCATGCGCTGAATATTCACGCACTGAATAAAGATGTAATCGCTGCATACAGTTGTAAGGGGCTACCATGAAAAGCATGAAACATCTTGATATCCAAGTACGTCTAACCTTCTACACCGGC
>JAAYYH010000264.1 GCA_012515495.1 Coriobacteriaceae bacterium
CTTTAGAAGAATAGAAATTCTCACCGTTGATCCAGATAAAGTCGATAGTCCCCTCTTCACGCCCCGCTTGCATCTCACCAGACAGCTGTGTGAGTATGTCGTTGATATCCATACCCACCAGATTTAAGGTGACGTCGTATTTCTCCTTCAGTGCTGGTGCCAGAACTGTAGTAATCCAAGTGTTGCGTGGCTCTGAACCGCCCCAACCATACCAGGAGACCGTCTGTCCCTTTGCGGCAGCAAGGACCGCCTCCCAGTTTTCGTAATCGACCTTAGCGGCTGTGTCGGCACCCTCGCTCTCTGTCTTCTGTGTGCAGCCTGTTATGGCGCCACCCATCATAAAGCCGGCAGCTGCCATTCCGCCCAGAGCAATAAATCGCCGACGCGTGAATCCTGTTGACATCGTTCCTCCTCTGTAATCGTTCAAAAACCTATGAAACCTCAACCAATCGTGACCAACTATGGCTAGTTTTTACAGTGTTCTCTTTCGTAGCGGTTCAAAATTGTTGAGAATGTGCTACTTAACTGACCAAGTCTATTATAAGATAGTGTCTAATAGTTGGACAGACCTGTTAATTACTTATCGGCTATCGGAGGGAAATGCTGTGATCTCAGAGAAGACTGATACTCTTTCAGGTGCGATGCCGCTTACTGGCTATAAGGACAGCAAACCAACGCGCATCATATTTGATGCCGATACCACCATGGGCATACCCGATTGCGACATCGACGATGGACTGGCGCTGTTCTATGCGCTTGGATTCGCAAAGCAGAATCCCGGGGATGTTTTCATCGAAGGCATCTGCACAAGTTTTGGCAATAGCACCATTGAGGCGGTCTATAAAGCTACCAACCAAGTCTGCCGTGACCTGGATTTGATTGTCCCCATACTAAAAGGTGCCGGCAGCTCAGACCAACCGATTAGTGATGCCTCGCATTACATCGTAGATATGGCAGAAGCATTCCCGAGTGAACTCACTTTGGCAGTGACGGGTTCCACAACCAACCTCAAGGGTGCGTTGTTGTTGGATAATGACGTGCTTTCCAAGTACCAACAGGTTGTGTTGATGGGTGGGATCACACAGTCCCTGGTATTCAATGGCCAGATAATGGATGAGCTCAATTGGTCTTGCGATCCAGAAGCATCGCTAGTTGTACTTGAGGCTGCTAATCGCGGTGCCAAAATCGTTGTCTTCACGGCAAACAATTGCCTAGAAGCCCGTTTTTATCCGCAGGAGTTCTCCGATTATCTCAAGTTGCCCATTGAAGATGGCGGATATCTTTGGCGAACCTGTGCGTCTTGGTTCGATACTATGCAGCGTTGGTATGGATACGAAGGTTTCATTTGCTGGGATGTCTTGGTCATGGCCTGGATACTCGATCCATGGTTGTTCGAGGATCAGCCTTTCGATGCCCTACTTGACCCACAGCTAATGAAGGCTGGGTTTATCCAGCCAGCGTTTGACGGGGCACCGCAGGCCTCGATCATCACGCCAAGAATCAGGGATGCCAGGGCATTCAGCGAGCGATACTATGAGCTGTGGAGAGCAGCGATGGGTTGATGACACTTGTTTATCATGGTTTATTAACCTAAAATGAATAGTATCCTGAATATACAGGCATTATTCATTGAAATACCAAGAGCGTTGAGATTCATTTACTTATGATTTATACACTTGTATCACTGGAGGTCACGAGATAGTGGTAGCGATAACCTGTAAAGTCTGTGGTGGAAGACTGGTGATGGATCAAAGCTTGGAATTCTCCAAATGTGAGAACTGTGGCCTCGAATATACGATAGATACTCTTCGGAGCATGGCAGCGACACCACCACAAACCGAAAGCGATACAAGTCCCGCGCCGTCTTCTCAAATGAGCATCCCAGCTCAAAAGCCTCCCCAGATACCTATGCCAAACTCCTCTCAACCGCAAGCAAATACTATCCCCCTGTCTGCCATGCCAGGATACTCAGTTTCTGATGCTCCTTTATTCATGAACTGGAAGACATCGCTGGGATTCTCGATAGTTGGTTTAATTCTTGCAGGAGTCTTCAATGCTGTGCTCAGCTATGGCGCAAGTCACTCTGAGCTGCCAGATCCGTCTGGTTGGGTCGTGTTGCTTCTGATAATCGTTTATGCCGCTGCATTGTTCTATTACGCAGTTGCAGTTTACCCGACTTTTTTCAAAGACAAACCACTCATTCGCAATGCTTCCACAATCTCATTTCTCAATTTCTTTTTGGGAGGTCTGTTCTTTGGCCTTCTTTGGAACCGAAACCTGACACGGCGAGTAAAGGGCGTGTCGAATACCATTGCAGCGATACTTGTCGCCTTAGTAATAGTAGCAACGATAGGGATTAACGTGGTTTCCTACGTTGTTACAAAAGAAGCTTCTGAACAGATTGCTGTTTCCAATAATCTGGTGAGGGGTGACACTGTCTATTACGGAAACTACAAAGGCTGGCCAATAGCTTGGCACGTGCTTGGCGTTTACAACGATACCGCCTTTTTGATTTCAGAAAAAGATATTGCCCAGCTTCCCTATGATGATAATAACTCAAAAACTACTTGGGCAACAAGTTTCTTGCGTGAGTGGCTGAATGATGATTTTATCCACTCTGCTTTTTCAAAAGAACAACTATCAAATATCATAACCGTCAATAATCAAAATTCTCATGATCCAAATTCTAAAAACGCCTTTGAAGGCGGGATTGATACGAGTGATAAAGTGTTCGTTCTCTCTTGCGATGAGACAATAGGTTTTTTTAATAGCACAGAGCTTCAGATAGATAGATCTTATGACCTGACCAGTCAGTGGTGGCTGCGTACACCTGGGAATGATAACAGCTCCGAAGACTATGTGATGGTATTTTCTGGCATAGTTGAAAATACTCCTGGTCTGATTTACACAATAGATGCGAATCCAATATCACCTCGATCTGTCCGCCCAGCACTTATTCTGAACTTAACTCCTAACTCTTAATTAAAGCGATCCATAAGCTATCTCTCTCTGCCCCTACTCCACTAACACAAGTCGCCCGGGCTTTGGCACCTGCTGACGCACGTTGCCTGCGAAGTATTCAATCAGCACATCCTGCTCGGCAGTAGTCAGAACCAGCTCCCTACCATTGGCATACAGCTCCTCAATCGGGATACCCAATGAGGTTGCGCAGTTATTCCTGTGATATTCCTGCAGCGAGATGGTATAGAGTTGGTCATTGCTAAGCGGCTCGCCCATGAAACGATAGTCCTCAAAATCACGTCTCCGCTGCGAATAGACCATCTCCACGCCAACTGAGAACTGGAAGAACTCTGTGTGATCCCCTTCAAAGGCCTCATCTCGGAGAATGTATCTACAGATCCTTCGCAGTTGCTCGCCAGTTGCCTGCAGGCGATATACCTTGTCGTTGAAAGGCGCAATCTCGATAACATCGCCATGAGTGAGCACTGGTCCGGCCTCGGGTTTACGCACTGCTCCCGAGCCCAAGAAGGAAATATCGACTCCCAGGCTGTGCTTGAAGACATCAGCGAACAGGGATCCTAGCTCAGTCTCTTGATAACGACTGGGATGTGTGAGCGCCCGTGGCAACCGACAGAGAACGCGCCCATATTTCTCGTCTGTTTTGCCCTTGTAGAGCTCTACGGTACGATCGATGACAGGATCGCGTGGACAATGGTCACTGTCGATGGGTACAAGCTCCCATTTGTACTCGCTCACCGAATTGGTATCAGTGTCAATCACCAGATCAAAACGACCAATCTGATTGGTGCCGATGCCTGCCTGGACAACAAGTACACCATTCACTTCGGCTGGCTTTTCCAATATGGTATGCGTATGCCCCCCGATGATGATATCCACGCCCCAGTCTGGGTCAAGCATTGATGCCAGCTGTTTATCCTCCTCAAATCCAATGTGCGTGAGCACCACAGTGAGGTCAACATCGGTTGTCTTGAATGAATTACAGATCTTGCCAACCTCATGCGCCGCATCCTCAACATCAACC
>JAAYYH010000265.1 GCA_012515495.1 Coriobacteriaceae bacterium
TACGATCAGCCATCTACTCTCCTAATATCTCCTGCAGTCCCTATGGTAGCGCATATTTGGCATCACGTTTATCTTCTACACAGAAACTCTTGTAGCTTTGCCGCTATTTATACAGTGATAAAGCCACACTGAACACGGCAAATCATGCCAACCACAGACGCCGATCTACCATGTTCTACCCGATTCCCTACCACCCTGTGTCAGAATCACCGGCCTCGAAGGCTTTCAGGGACTCCAGCTCCAGGTCATCTACCAGCACCTCCCGCGGCTTACTACCATTGGGTGGTCCAACAATACCCTTGGCTTCCAGCATATCCATGATACGGCCAGCGCGAGCATAGCCCACTTTCAGGCGTCTTTGCAACGTTGAGGTCGAACCCAGATTGCTGGAGACAACTATCTCGGCAGCCTCCCAGATCAACGGATCGTCGTCGCCGCTTTCCCCACTACCCGAGGAGCTGCTGGCAACCGTTGCGCCTACTCTGGTAAGGAGGATGTCCTCATGATAATCAGGCTCGCCTTGGCTGCGGAGATAGTCAACCACCTTCTGGATCTCCTTCTCGCTGACATAGCACCCTTGGATGCGTACCGGTTTGCCGTACTCGGGCTTGGAGAACAGCAGATCGCCCAAACCGATGAGGTTCTCTGCTCCGGGACTGTCTAATATGACGCGCGAATCGATTCCCGAAGCCACATTGAAGGCGATACGGTTTGTGATATTGGCCTTGATCAGACCGGTTATGACATTGGTAGACGGTCGCTGTGTCGCCACGATCAGATGGATTCCAGCGGCTCTTGCCAGCTGAGAGATACGACAGATGGAGGCCTCGACTTCTTTTCCTGCCACCATCATCAGATCGGCCAGCTCGTCGATGACGATGACGATGAAGGGCATCTCCTCTTTCAGTTCCTCATCTTCTGGAGCATCATCTGACCTCTTGGCCAGATATTCCCTCACCCGTCCATTAAACTGGTTGACGTTTCGAACCCCGGTCTTCTCAAATATCTTCAGGCGTCGTTCCATCTCAATGACCGCCCATGCCAATGCACTGGCAGCTTTCTGGGCATCGGTCACCACAGGAACATAAAGATGTGGTATGCCATTGTAAAGGCTGAGCTCGACTCGCTTGGGATCGATCAGTATCATGCGTACCTGAGCTGGAGTCGCTCGCATCAGCATACTCATAATCATGGCATTGATGGCAACTGATTTTCCGCTTCCGGTAGTCCCACCAATCAGGAGATGCGGCATCTTGGCAAGGTCAGCGATGATGGCATCTCCCTCTACATCCTTACCAATCGCAAGCTGAAGAGGTGTATTTGCCGCCTCTGGCAAAACGTCGCCCAACAGTACGGTATTGCGTATCGTATTCGGAACCTCGATTCCCACCAATGACGTCCCGGGTATAGGTGCCATGATGCGTACGGCTGGCGCAGCCAGAGCCAGCGCGATATCGTTTTGCAGGTTGAGTATCTTGTTCAGACGAACCCCCGCCTCCAGGCTGACCTTGAACAGCGTCACAGTGGGGCCGGCAATCCAGCCGGTGACCTGACCGTCGACGGCGAACTCATCAAGTGTCTCCTGCAGATGCGCAGCTGTCTCCCGCAGTTCGTTTGCGCCAGCCTTAGTGGCAGCTTTGCTCTTTGAGACCTGAAGGATAGCAGGATCAGGCAACGCGAAGTCACTGAGCTGTGCGCGGTACGCCGCGGAGGAATCTGATAAGGTCACAGATGCGGCGGCATTAGCTGCGACACCGGGATCGCCATCAGCGAATCGGATGGTCTTGGCTCCAGATCCCGCATTCGTCGCTGAATCGGCCGTGCCCTTCAATCTACGGGTTAGCGCATTGGCATCATTGGCGCCTGGTCCTTTCCCTTGCGCGTCCAAATCAGCTTCGTATTGCGCGGTATCGTTCGCGGCTGAATCAGACAAGCGGCCGAGCCGCGCAGTTGGAGCCAACAGCCTGCCCTTACCAGCAGATACACCTGGTAACCTGCGTTGGTCGACATCTGAACCGTAAGCTCCCTGTAATTCTGTATCAACTTGCCTGCCAAATCCAAACGCGTTGACGATGCGCTCGACCAGACCAGTTATCGAGAAGCCGATGATCACCAAACCGACGATGATGATACCCACTAATATCACAATCGATATGCCAAATCCTACAAGCTGTAATGTTGCCCAGGCTATTCCCGCACCAACATAGCCTCCATGAGAAATCAGCTCCTCGTCAACGAAGAGAATGCTGGGATCGCCGACAGCTTGCGGGGTATTGGTTGCCAGCAGACCGAGAATGCTGATGTAGATCAAGACCAGACCCACACCCAGACGGAAAGGCGACTTGGTGAATGTCTGCTTGACGAAGAAGCTAGCCCCCCATATCAGAAGGATGAATGGCAGTACGTAAGCACCTAGCCCAAGTCCAAGGTGGAAGAAATCTGAGGTCATCCGTGTGAGGATGGCATCACCGGGTTTCAAGACAGCGATGAAGA
>JAAYYH010000266.1 GCA_012515495.1 Coriobacteriaceae bacterium
AATCTGTCCCCTGTCTCAATCAAAGAGTAAAGAAGTATACAAGGCTAAGCATTGAGTGTTTACGCTTCTTAAGCAGTGCATGGAGCTCAAGTGCTGTTAATAAGCACCCAAGGTGCATGAACTTCTAACGAAAACAATCTATATTCATAATGTTATCAGTATCAAGGATAAGGAAGGAAGGATAACCATGGAGTTCGTTAATGATATTGGAAAACCATGGCAGTACGAGGAGGACGGTTTTTCCGTCATCCGTACATCCATGTGGTCGCCACCTGGCTGCCATCCCGTTGGTTGCGGTTTGAAACTCTATGTAAAAGATGGAGTTCTTGACCACGTCGAAGGTGATGAGAACAACCCAGTAACCAAAGGAAGGCTATGTCCGCGCTGTCTCGCTTTGAAAGATTACGTCTACAATCCCAGCCGTGTAATCTATCCAATGAAGCGAGATCCCAAGGATCGCGGCAAGGCCGATAAGTGGGAGC
Organism: Coriobacteriaceae bacterium; assembly: GCA_012515495.1. Lineage (GTDB taxonomy): Bacteria > Actinomycetota > Coriobacteriia > Coriobacteriales > UBA8131 > UBA1419. Next base: position 483 of record JAAYYH010000266.1, read on the forward strand.
GCATCAGCTGGGACGAAGCGTTCGCCATGATCAAGGAAAAACGCGACTATTTCGCGGAGACCTATGGTCCTGAGTGCATGGCCGTACTCTCAGGAACAGGTCGCAGCGGTGGCATCATGGTTTCAGACATGGCTCAGGCCGTACTCGGAACCCCAAATGCCTGCTATACCCAAAGTGGTTATGCTTGTTATCAGCCGCGTTCTGCAGCTTGCTCTCATGTGCTTGGCGCCTACTATCCAGAGATCGACTATGCCGGTGGTCTCGAAGGCACCTATGATAATCCCGTCTTCGTCGTACCTGAGACGATAGTCGTCTGGGGCAAAGAACCGCTGCCTTCAAATGGTGATGGCCTCTGGGGACATGCTGTTATCGACTTGATGAAACGTGGAGCAAAACTGATTTCTGTCGATCCTCGTGTTAACTGGCTATCAACCCGCGCGGCAGTCCATCTTCGCGTCCGCCCTGGAACCGATACCGCAATGGCAATGGCGTGGCTGTGGGTCATCATCAACGAGGACCTCTACGATCATGACTTTGTCGAGTACTGGTGCTATGGGTTCGATGAGTTCAAAGCACGTATCAATGATCCTGAAAAGGGCATCACGCCAGAGAAGGCTGCCGAGATCTGCGAAGTACCCGTAGAGGATATCTACAAAGCAGCTCGCCTGTATGCAAGCTCCAAGCCGGCATCAATCGCCTGGGGCCTGGCTCTGGACCAGAATCAGAACGGTAACCAAGCCGGCCATTGCCTGCTATCGCTTATGGCCATAACAGGAAATATCGATGTGCCCGGTGGGCAGATAATCGCCGAGATCGATGCCGCACCTGGAGTTGGCGAAGATGGCGCTCCCATCGAAATGGAAGTCAACCTGGATAAAGCCGACGCCTCCGCTGACGGTACCGCAGCTGAAGATGCCGCACGTCCAACCCGCCGCATTGGTTGGGACAGCCTCTCGGAGGAGCTCAAAGAGAAGACCATCGGTATGAAAGAGTATCCGATGTATGTCAACAACATCCGTAATGCCCATGCCGATATGATGTTTGATGCGGTAACAACCGGTAAGCCTTACCCCATCCGCATGGTCTGGATCCAGTCGACGAATCTGCTGGCCCCCACCTGTTCTGCTGAGTCCGACAAGTGGTATCAGGGACTGTTGAACTGCGAGTTCAATTTCGCAACCGATCTATTCATGACTCCGTCTGTTGAGGGTCTCTGCGACCTGATCCTGCCTCTGGCTTCTTGCGCTGAGAAGGATGACGTGGTTATGACCCATTACTTTGGTTCCCCGGTTACCATTGGAGCGATCAACAAGGCTGTTGATGTTGGCGAAGTCAAGAGCGACGTACAGATCATGATCGAATTGGGAGAGTATCTGGGTAGCAAATCATTACATGGCTTGTTTAAAGACGCAGCTGACTTCCTCGATCAACGTCGTGCCAATGTTGCCAAGATGAGCTGGTCTCAACTTGCTGAGCGAGTCATCTTCCAACGTGGCGTCAATTATCGTAAGTACGAAAGCGGCAAGCTTCGCCCAGACCGGAAACCTGGTTTCTTGACCCCCACCGGTCGCGTCGAGCTGTGGTCAACTGCTTTTGCTGCCAATGGTGAGGATCCGCTGCCATATTACTCTGAGCCGGCCTTCTCGCCACATTCATCGCCAGAGCTGATGGAGAAATACCCGTTCATCCTGACCACGGGTGCTCGCGTATCTGCGTACTTCCATTCTGAACATCGTCAGATCCCGGTTTTGCGTGAGCTTAATCCCGATGCCTTGATCGAGATCAACCCCGAGGATGCCGCCGAGTTAGGTGTCGCCTCAGGTCAGTGGGTCGAGATTGCCAATGACTTTGGCCAAGCTAAATTCAAGGCGGTCATATCCCCGATAGTCAAACCCGGCACCGTGCAATGTCAACATGGCTGGTGGTTCCCTGAGCAAGACGGTGACGCGCCCAATCTCTATGGCGTGTTCCAATCAAACTGCAACACGCTTATCGCCAACCATTACAATTCCAAGCTCGGGTATGGCGCACCATATAAGGCCAATATCTGCTCAGTGAAACCTCTGAAAGAAAGCTATGACACCGATATGAACCTTGTCCATG
>JAAYYH010000267.1 GCA_012515495.1 Coriobacteriaceae bacterium
AAAGCGACCGTGGGCTGAATGCTGCCCAAATCGATTGTGATTATCCGCGAATACACAGCTTCCGCGTCGGCAGCGAATACACGCGGCGGATTGGCTCCGTGCTCCTCCAGGTAAGCCAGCGTGATCTCGTCCACTGGAAAGATGCCGTTCTTGGCACCAGCCTCAATCGCCATATTACAGATACAGAACCGATCGCTCATGGTCAATGTCGCCACACCAGGTCCACTGAACTCCAATGACTGATACAGCGCGCCGTCCACGCCGAGTATGCCAATCAGTGTGAGGATGACATCCTTTCCTGATACCCATGGGCGCAGAGCACCGTGCAATTCGACCTTGACAGCCTCAGGTACTTTGAACCATGCCTTGCCGATGGCCATCGCTGCTGCCATATCGGTTGAGCCGACACCGGTGGAGAACGCCCCCAGTGCGCCATAGGTGCAGGTATGCGAATCGGCTCCGATGACAACATCGCCTGCAGTCACCAGACCAAGCTCAGGCAGCAACGCGTGCTCGATGCCCATCTCGCCGCCATCGTAGAATCCTTCTATCCCCTGCTCAGTGGCAAAATCCCTGCAGAGCTTGCAGTTGATGGCTGATTTGATGTCCTTGTTGGGAGCGAAATGATCCATCACCAAAGAGATCTTCTGCGCGTCAAACACGCCAGTATCCATTCGTCGGAACTCTTCTATCGCTACCGGGGCAGTGATATCATTGCCCAATATGCGGTCCAGATCGCAGAGCACCAATTCGCCCGGCGCAAGAGAATCACGCTCACAATGGGCTGCCAAGATCTTCTGTGTCATGGTCATCTGCGTAGTCATTGGCGTGTGTCTGATGTTAGTTGGATCGTCTTCAGTAGTCATTGGCATACACTGCCTTCCCTCTTGTTAGGTACGTGCCTAATTCTTTCCAAGGTAAGCGACTTTAACTATCTCAGCTAAAGGATACCAGCTTGTTGAGCGCATTCAGATAGGCCAGGATACTTGATTCGATGATGTCCGTTGACAAACCACGACCAGTAAGCAGTTCATCACCGCTACGCACCTTGACTATCACCTCTCCCAGTGCGTCTTGCCCATCGGATGTCGAATTGATGGTGTAGTATTCCAGCTTGCTGTCGGTGATACCGATTATCTTATCGATGGCATTATAAGCCGCGTCAACCGGACCATCTCCGAGTGAGACGTCCTCTAGCTCATCACCGTTACGGCGCAAGCGGATAACGCAGACTGCGTTGGTGTCTTTGGCAGTATGCACGTCGAAGGTCACCAGCTTGTAGAGATTCTCAACATACTCTCGATTGGCGACAATGGCTTCGAGATCGCTGTCGGTAACCTCTTTCTTGCGGTCTGCGATCTCCTTGAACTTGGCAAACGCTGTATCCAATTCCTCCTTGGACAGCGTATATCCTAACTCTGACAACCGAGCGTCAAAGGCATGACGGCCTGAATGCTTGCCCAAGACCATGTTGTTGGCGAGGAAGCCGACACTTTCGGGTTTGATAATCTCGTATGTTGTCCGTTCGGCCATCACACCGTGCTGATGGATGCCACTTTCATGGGCGAATGCATTCTTACCAACGATGGATTTATTCAACGGTATCGTTTGGCCGATGATGTTGTAGATCAAACGGCTGGCACGATACAGTTGACGAGTCTCGATCCTCGTTGTACCACCGTAGAGATCGGGTCGGGTCTGCAGCGCCATCACAACTTCTTCAAGCGCGGCGTTACCTGCACGCTCACCAATCCCATTGACTGTGCATTCTATCTGCCCCGCCCCGGCTTTGACTCCTGCCAGAGAGTTGGCTGTAGCCATACCCAAATCGTCATGGCAATGCACGGCGATTATCGCCTGATCGATGTTCTCGACATTGTTTCTCAGATAGTGGATAAGATCGTACATCTCGGCTGGTGTAGTGTAGCCAACGGTATCAGGGATATTCACGGTGCCCGCCCCTGCTTTTATTGCCGCCACAATGACCTTGGCTAAGAACTCCCTGTCTGAACGAGTGGCGTCTTCTGCCGAGAATTCCACATCGGCACAGCGTTTTCGCGCGTAGCTGACCATAGCTGCCGTGCGCTCCAGCACTTGCTCGGGTGTCATGCGCAATTTGTATCGCATATGTATGTCCGATGTGGCGATGAACAGATGGATGCGCGGTTGTACAGCTCCAGACAATGCCTCAGCTGAGGCATCGATATCTTTCTCGAGCGCACGCGACAGCGATGCGACTGATGATTCCTTGACTAAATTGGCTATTGTCTTCACGCTT
>JAAYYH010000036.1 GCA_012515495.1 Coriobacteriaceae bacterium
ATCTGGGCGAAGCTGGCGATATCCACGCCGGCGAATTTCGAGACGGTCTCGATCGCCAGCTTAGCACCGCTGGTTTCGGTATTGCCTTCCATCCGCTCTAGATCACCATACGCATAGGCAGCATTTATCTTCTGGTAACCGTAGCCCTCAATATAGACACGGGTATCTCTGGGTATCGAGACCAGAGCAGCTGAGCGGTCTGCGGGATTAATGCGCGCCAAGATCAGGGTATCGCTGCGTTCCGCCTCGCCATCATCGCGACCATCAGTACCAATGAGTAGCATATAGAAGGGGTCTTCGGGAGCGACTCTGTCAGTGAGGACCGCATCAAGATTACCAAGATCCTTGACCTTATCGGTAAGGCTATTATTGATGAAGACATAGAAACCGAAGATACCTGCAGCCGCAGCCAGAAGCAAAGCGGAAACAGCAACAGCAACGCCAATCAGAACCTTCTTGCGATTGCTGCGACTGCGGCGTTGCTTGGTATAGCCGTCACTGGATATCGATCTTGAATACTTCTTTACTTCTGAGTTTGAACGTGAGCGAGCGGAGACAAGATTTATCTCATTGCTCGAAACACGCTTGCTCGTGCGTGCGCCTCGTGATCGTTTTGACATCTGATACTTTCTCCTGCTGCAAAGGCAATCACTTTCGTGACGTCCAGTATAGCTTATCTTACCGTAATCACTGATTACGTAGGCTTCCCTGCCTTGTTATGAGAACAGTGGTCACTGCTCTCGGTCAGAGTAGAAAGGTTCGCATACTTCTAACACTAGCGCCAGACTGTTTTAGATATCGACAGAAAATCATCACCGCAGATGGAAAGGAGTCAGACGCTGTCTGCTGTTCAAAGTCAGCGCATCCCACTACCGAGTGCTTGACGTTTTATGTCTGCACCAACCGACCTGAGCTTCTCGACAAAGTCCTCATAACCTCTATCGATATGCTCGATACCGTCCACGATGGTCTGCCCGTCTGCGATAAGACCAGCTAACACTAATGCTGCCCCTCCGCGCAAATCGGGCGCTTGCACGGGAGCACCCGACAGCTGCTTGACGCCGGTGATCAGGGCATGATGACCCTCGATGCGGATCTCTGCCCCCATGCGGCTGATCTCGTCGGCGAACATGAAGCGATTCTCGAAGACGTTCTCCGTGATTACGCTGTTCCCTTCAGCGATAGCGTCCAAGACCATGAACTGGGCCTGCAGGTCGGTGGGGAACCCCGGATGTGGCAAGGTCTGGATGTCAACCGGCTTAAGGGGACCGACATGCGAGATAGTGATGCTGTCAACGTCTGTCTCGATTATACTGCCCATGGCCCTGAGCTTGGCCAGCGCAAGTTCCAGGTAGCTCGGATTGATGTTGGTCACCGTCAAAGGCCCACCGCCCAAGACACCGGCAACCAAGAAGGTCCCGGCCTCGATGCGATCGCCAATGGTACGATAGTCCACAACCGGCCGGAGCTCACGAACACCGATGATCTCGATTGTCGGGGAACCTTGGCCATTGATCTGCGCCCCCATCCGCGCGAGAAAATCTGCCAGGTCGACGATCTCGGGTTCGCGAGCGGCGTTATCAATCACCGTTATGCCCTGAGCGAGAGCGGCAGCCATCATCAGATTCTCGGTAGCGCCCACACTGGGGAACTCCAGCAACACGTGGGTTCCATGCAATCCGTCAGGTGCGCTGGCGTTGATGACACCGTGGCTGATGTCGAACCTCACACCGAGCTTCTCGAGGCCGACGATGTGGATATCGAGTTTGCGCGAACCGATCTGACAACCGCCGGGCATAGCGACTCGAGCCTCGCCAAAACGAGCGACCAACGGTCCGAGGACAGCGATTGACGCGCGCATCTTGGCAACCAGCTCGTAGGGTGTCTCAACAGAATCTATTGTGCGCGTATCGATAGTGACTTGATGGTCAGAGAATCCTACCAGAGCGCCCAGACGACTCAGAACCTCTCCCATCAGCTTGACATCCGATATCATCGGGGTATTGGAGATACTTGAGACTCCCGGTGCCATGATCGACGCGGCCATGAGTTTCAACACCGAGTTCTTGGCGCCACCAACCGCTATGGTTCCCTGCAGCAGCCCACC
>JAAYYH010000268.1 GCA_012515495.1 Coriobacteriaceae bacterium
GGGATAGTCAATGTCGAGCATCTCATTCAACAACTGCCTGTGCATATTCACTCCTTATTCTTCTGTTCCTGTTATGAGCTGGGTACGCAACATCTTCAGCTCCATTCCATAGCTACAGCCCCGGAAGTCAATCCACCACCGAAACCCGCGAGCACCACACGCATCCCCTTATGTATTTGTCCTGAGCGTACCGCCTCATCCAGAGCCATGGGTACACTGGCCGCACTGGTATTGCCGTATTTGGCCAGATTGAGGAAGAAGCGATCTGGTGAGATGCCCAATCTCTTCGCAGCACTGGCCAGGATGCGTTCATTAGCCTGATGACAGACGACCAGGTCCAGATCCGCAAGAGTGAACCCCGCTTTTTCGGTAACTGTTCGGATTCCGTTCGTCAGCGCTTCCACCGCAAACTTGAAAACGGCATGTCCGTCCATGTGGATATAGTCATCTATCCGCAGTTTTTGATCATCACCTTTGGCCATAGCGGTCCAGTGAATGGGATTGGTACTGAAACCAATAACGGCCGCACCAGCACCATCACCAAAGAGCACACAAGTGTTGCGATCTCTGTAGTCAGTGATGCGAGAAAGCACCTCACTGCCGATTATCAGAGCATATTCATTCTCCTTCAGCAATTCTGACGCGGTGATCAATGCGTAGATGAAACCGCTGCAAGCAGCATTGATATCAAAAGCCAGGATATCCTCTGGCAATTCAAGGTCACGCTGAATATTGCAGGCCAGCGAAGGACAACGTAGCTCATTGGTCACAGATGCGCAGATGACAAGCTTGATCTTATCGATCTGAACATCCGCGGCATCAAGTGCCTGCATGGCAGCTTGACGTGCCAGCGTTAAAGCCGATTCGTTATCCGCCGCGATATGGCGGGTGTGTATGCCTGTTCGTTCGACGATCCATTCATCACTGGTGTCTACCATGTTGCTCAACATCTGGTTGGTGAGTATGTTCACGGGAGCGGCACTACCAGTACCAAGTATCCTCATCTAAACCTCCGATTGTTCGCCAAAGCCACGATAGCGAGTGTATCGAGCCTTGAGTAAAGAGGGTGTGTCGAGTAACAGCAATCCGCTCAAGGCCTTCTTCAGGGCGGGGCGCAGGGCTTCGATGGCTCGGCTGGGATTGCCATGAGCACCGCCCTCGGGCTCGGTGATAACCGTATCTGCCATGCCGAAAGAAGCCAAATCAAGAGCTGTCAGCTTCATCACCGCACTGGCTTCCTCTGCTCGCTTGGGATCTTTCCAGAGGATACTGGCAAAGCCTTCTGGTGAGAGAACAGAGTAAATCGCGTGCTCGTAGATGATGATGTGATCGGCCAGGCTTAAAGCCAATGCCCCACCGGAGCCACCTTCGCCAATGACGACAGCGATGATCGGGACTTCAAGACCACTGAGCTCGAATAGGCAGCGAGCAATAGCCTCGCCCTGGCCCCGTTCTTCGGCATCAGCACCTGGATAGGCACCGGGCGTATCGATGAAGGTGATAACCGGGCGTCCAAACTTCTCGGCCTGTTTAGCCAGACGGATGAACTTGCGATACCCTTCGGGATGTGACATACCAAAATTGCAGGAGATGTTCTCGTTCAGGTCTGAGCCCTTGATATGACCACCAACGGTTACTGCAATGCCCTCGAAACGGGCAATTGCGGTAAAAAGCGCCTTATCGTCACCGAAATGGCGATCGCCATGCAGCTCAAAGACGTCTGTAAACAGCCCAGCAATAAAATCCTGCAGATGCGGGCGCTTTGGATGGCGGGCTATCTCTACGTGTTGCCAAGGTGTCAAAGAGTCCTCACCAGTTAGGTTTACGCTCATCAGCTCACCTCCGGATGCAGCCTGAGGATCTGGCTGAGTGTGGTTTTCAGTGCATCTCGTCTGACTATGGCGTCGACGAAGCCGTGAGTCAACTGGAATTCCTAACGTTGGAATCCTTCAGGCAGGCGTGAGCCGATGGTCTGTTCGATAACCCGAGGGCCGGCAAAACCGATCAGAGCGTCTGGTTCGGCCAGAATGATATCACCAAGGGAGGCGAAGCTGGCGGTGACACCCCCGGTAGTGGGATGCGTCAACACACTGATGAA
>JAAYYH010000269.1 GCA_012515495.1 Coriobacteriaceae bacterium
TCGATCATTGTTCCCTGTCATCGAGTGGTTGGTAGTGATCGCAGCCTCACTGGATATGCTTCAGGATTGGGCAACAAGCGTTTCTTGCTGGCTCTCGAGGGCGTTGATGTCAGCAGCTTGAAGACCCCTCTAAAAGGTACCGCGCTATAAGGAGCCGTTCAGTGATACAAGAGCAGAAGGCGAAGATCCGCAAGGAACTAGTAGCTTTACGAGCGACAATCGATGTTGAGCGAAAGGCTGCGGATGAGCACAGCGTAGCTGCTGGGTTATTCGCGATTATCGCAGACAGTAGTGTTGATTCGCGGGCTGTTGTCGCTTCCTGCGCGACAGAGCGAAGTGTTAAGGGCGATCAGAATGGTAAGAATTGTTGCCGAAGAAGCGGTTTCATCGGACTCTACGATGCGTTTGGCAGCGAGTTGAGTGTTGGCATTCTCGCTGAAAAGCTACGGGAAGAAGGCTATCAGTTGGCGTTTCCGGTGGCGTTCGAGGATGGTAGCATGGACTTCTTCTCTGAAGAGGTGGTCTCAGATGCCCACAGAAATGCGGGGCAAGTCCTGTTGACTACCAGCCAGGCTGACGGACGTAGTCGTTTTGACTTTCAGGCCAATTTACCGGCATACAAGAAACATCAGCGTGCACAGACTGATTGCCTCAAGTTGGTAGAGCCCGAGCAGGTTGGTTTTGTTGTCGTCCCCGGAGTTGGATTCGACAAGCAGAACTATCGCCTGGGCTATGGGGCTGGTTATTACGACCGCTATCTGCCACGGCTGTTGCCCCAAACGCCTTTATGGGGGGCGGCCTTCAGTGAACAACTGATTGAGGAGTTGCCAACACAAGAGCATGATGTTGCGCTGACCGGTGTGGTAACACCCGAAGTAGTTCGCGCAGGAGCGATTACACTATAATCATGCGGGAGAGCGCAATCGGCTTGAGAGTGAGACTTCATTGAGGGAGTTAAGATGATAGAGCGTTATACGCGCGAGCAAATGGGCGAGATATTCAGTCTTCAGAATAAGTATGCTATCTGGCAGGAGATCGAGATCTTGGCCTGTGAAGCTCAGTGTGAGCTGGGCGCGATAGGGATCACTGCCGACGAAGCTGCCTGGATCCGTGCTCACGCTGCCTTTGATACTCAGCGAGTCGACGAGCTGGAAGCGGTGACCAATCACGATGTCATCGCGTTTCTAACAAACCTTGCCGAGAATATCGATTCAGACGTGCCCGACAATCAACCAAAGCCTTCGCGTTGGGTGCATTATGGAATGACGTCCTCAGATCTGGGCGATACGGCTTTATGCCTGCAGATCACACAGGCAATCGACCTGATCCGTGCCGAAGTAGGTAAGCTCGGAAGCATCTGCAAACGTCGAGCCTTGGAGTTCAGAGATACCCTCTGCGTTGGACGTACACATGGCATCCACGCCGAGCCGATGATCTTCGGCATGAAGTTCGGTGCTTGGGCTTGGGCGCTAAAACGTGCAGAGATACGCTTGAACGAGGCGCGAGAATCAGCAGCAGCCGTAGGTGCTATCAGTGGAGCTGTTGGCAGTTACTCCAACATCGATCCATTTGTGGAGCAATACATCTGCGAAAAATTAGGGCTCACACCCGATCCGCTTTCCACCCAGGTTATCGCACGTGACCGTCATGCTCAGGTCGCCGCAGCCTTAGCCGTTACTGCGGCAACGTTGGAACAAATTGCGACAGAGATACGTTCTCTGCAGAAGAGTGATACGTTGGAAGCCGAGGAACCTTTTACCAAAGGCCAGAAAGGCTCATCAGCGATGCCGCATAAGCGCAACCCCATAACCTCTGAGCGTGTTTGCGGTCTGGCTCGCATCGTCAAAGCTAACACCCAGGTAGCCTTGGATAATGTCGCGCTTTGGCATGAACGCGACATCAGCCACAGTGGCGCCGAGCGAGTCGCTTTAGTTGATAGTTTCATCGCTTTGGATTATATGCTTGGCAAGATGCAATGGATTGTTGGGGGATTGGTTGTCTATCCAGAGAATTGTTTGGCTAATCTGGAAAGGACTCGCGGCCTGATATATTCAAGCAAGGTACTGTTGGCACTGGTTGATACCAACATCACGCGTGAAGCCGCCTACGAGATCGTTCAGCGTAATGCGATGCTGGTTTGGGACGATATCCAGCACGCGCGGCCAGGTGCAGGTTTCCGCCAACGTCTGGAGGCAGATCCTGATGTCACCATTTCCGCCGAGCTGCTTGATGAATTGTTCGATCCCCTGAGTTTTCTGCAACGAGTGGACATCCTGTTCGAACGTTTAGACAGGCTGGAATTCTGATCGACAAACTTGGTCCGACAACGTCTTTGGGGTTAACCAATTGGCTGATCGGTACTCCTAATCAGTAATTCTCGGCTATCTCGGCTATGAGCTTGGCAGTTCCTTCAATCCCGAAATACGAGCTGGACAACGAGATATCATAATTGGCGGCATTGCCCCAGGGTTTATCTGTGTATTGCTCATAGTAATGCGCACGATTCTTGTCAGTTTTCCTTATTCGGGCAATGGCTTCATTCTCCGATAGATCATTGCGCTTCATGACACGAGCAACCCGTGACTGATATTCTGAATGGATGAAGA
>JAAYYH010000270.1 GCA_012515495.1 Coriobacteriaceae bacterium
CACGAGTACCGGCGAAGCGTTTCGATGGCGCGGCGGAGATCCTCACATGCTGCTCATCATCTGAGACTTCTACATGCTCTACCACGATGGCTGTATCAAAGCCAGCGGGCATGGCTATACCCGTATTGGCAAACTCCCAGTCGATACCACGCGCCCAATTAGAGGTATCTGGCATCCCCTGCTCGAAATCGTACCAATGGACAGCGATTGAATCCATTGCGCAGGTTAGTGCGTTGGGCATATCAAGGCGCGAGTGCACATCGTTGGCCAGTACCCGCCCAAAACCCTCATCCAGTCTTACTGCTTCAACACGACCCAGATGCCGTATATCAACTTCTTGATTGGCAGCCTGACCTTGCCCTGCATACTGATAATTGCCAACGGCTTGATCGTGTTTACCGGCAGGATCGTACTTAGTAGCAAGATCGCTTTTGTCAGAATAATCGTGCATGCCGGTAGGATCGTGCTTAGCAGCCTTTTTGCAGCACTCAACCATCTGGGCAACAGCCTGCTCGCGTGACAGTTCGATGTGGTGGGAATGATCGCGCATGGTAATCCTTCCTTCAGTCTATTCCTATTCCTGAATAATTGTACTTGATGTGAATCGCTTTAACCGCTGTCGTTGGACAATTCCTATTACCGTTCACCGCTTTCTCACCGGCCAGAAACGGGGCGTAAGCGGCTTTTTTGCGCAGTTCGCCAGATTTTTTTGCACCCAAAAATTGCCGAATGTATCATGGCAATGCGGATGGCGAGCAAGTACCCATTCGACAGTTTTAGCCAACTTATACTAAGGAGCGCTCACATGGGAAAGCTTGATGATAAGGTCGCGATTATCACTGGTGCTGGCAGCGGGATGGGCCGCGCAACGGCAATCCTGTTTGCAAAAGAGGGCGCAAAAGTTGTTGTCGCAGATATAAACAAAGAGAGAGCCGATAACGTTGTCGCGGAGATTGACGCCGATGGCGGAACCGCTATGAGCATACTGTCTAACGTCGCAGTAGAAGCAGACATCCAAAATCTGGTCGACAGTACAGTAAAGAACTATGGCACGCTGGACATACTCGTTAATAACGCCGGCATCATGGATAGCTTCATTCCCGCAGGCGCTGTAACTGACGAACTCTGGGACAAGGTCTTTGCCATTAATGTCACCGGACCCATGCGGGCAATCAGGAAAGCCTTACCGATCTTCACCACCAAGAAGAGCGGCGTGATCATTAATATCGCCTCTGCAGGTGGTTTGCTGGGATCAAGAGCCGGTGCTGCATACACCTCATCCAAGCATGCTATTGTTGGTCTTACGAAGAATGTTGGTTTCCAGGACGCGACGCTCGGTGTAAGGTGCAATGCTATTGCCCCGGGAGCCGTTGAGACAAATATCGGTGAAACGATCTTCTCTCCTCATGAGTTTGGTATGGAGAGGGCTATGGCCGGTATCAACCTCAATCCTCGTGTTGGCTCTTCTGAGGACATCGCGCACATTGCGCTGTTCCTTGCTACAGACGATTCAAACTTCATCAACGGTACCGTAATCACTGCCGACGCAGGCTGGACAGCGTACTAGCCTTTAGATAGTCCATTGAACTGCTTTTCCGTCCACGGCGGGGGACTCCCAGCCCCCGCCGATTCCTTTTCTAGGCACAAGTCATCCAAGCACATAACTTGAATACTCGTAGTGAGCTTTGATCGTGTAGCTCTATACGCACCATCAGTTGCTACGACAGCATTGTGCGCATATGCTGGCAGAAACCGCGACCGATTGATCTGGGCGATCCGTGCGATAGCCGACCCACCTGCTGTTTAAGCAATCCGAAGGTTAGCCGCCCTACCAACTCCTTGAGCAACTTGAGAAGCAACACCGAGCGCAGATTCTATGAATCCTCTTCCAACGACATCTGCTGATACAGCCCGTTGTCCTTAAAGCCGATCCTACGATAGTACTCTCGAGTGCCCACGGAGCTAATCACATTCAGCTTCAGATAACCCCTCTGTCGAGCGATGTCACTGGCCGCTTTGATCAGTTGCCTACCCAATCCCAAATGTTGGGCCCCCTCCCCTTTTCGGTGCAATCTGGCGGCCTTGCCATAGACATGCACTTCGCGGATCATCGCTTCTTGCTGGCTAATCGGCAAATCTGATTGATGTTGCCGTACGTATTCCTCTTTGGGTAGCGATAAGCGCAAGAAACCCACGATCTTGTTCTCTGGCGTAATCCACTGTAGGAACTTCTCGTTGGTAGCAGTGGTCTCATATTCAATGATCGCCAGCTCCAAGCTCTCGATGTTGGTCTCGCTGCTGTTGATCTCACGATATCGGATCTCTTCGAGTTGCTGGCCGCTTTTCTCGATACGGTTCTCAACCAATTGCCTGAGGTTGGCTTTCTTGTTCCCAACTAGGATGTCCTTTGCGGAGATATCGCGAATCATTCGAGAAACACGCACGAAACCAGGTGTGTTGAGCATATCTGTACTGAGGACGTCGAGCAGCTCCTCCTCGCTGTATGGCCGCCAGGTAGTGTCTGCATAGCGGTCGCAAAGTTTGGTACCGGCAACCAGCGAGCAAGGATATAGCTTGAGTTCATCTGGCTGATAAGGCATCTTGGTAACAAAGCGCAGATAGTCAATCTTGTCCTTCTCAGGCGTTGCGCCGTAGAGGTTGAGCATGAAGTGCGCATGTATCTTGAATCCGAATACCCTCAACAGCTCAAAGGCTTCCTGGATCTTGGCTATCGTGATTGTGCGATTGTTCAGCGCGAGGATAGCGGGGTCGAGACTCTGCACCCCTATCTGCACCTTGGTACAGCCCAGACGTCTGAGCAGTGTGAGGCTTTGCGTGGTGATGGTGTCTGGTCGCGTTTCGATGACCAGCCCAACTACTCGATGCTGGGCGGTCTCATTGATGGTGTGTTGCTTATCCAATTCTGTAAGGTTGGACACCTGCTCAACTGCTACGGACTGCCAGGCATTATCCAGATCATACAGCCGATGCACAGCCTGGTTGTAACTTAAGTTGCCATTGTTGACGAGCTGCTGCAAGGTGCTAGCTGACTGTTGTGATTCGGTGAGCTGCTGCGCTTCGTTAGGCTGCTGCGCCACAGCACTGGAGATCGTTACCGCACCTGCTCCGTTTCCTAAACCCCTGCTTTTGTAGAATTTGCGTCTGAGCTGGGAACTCTGTTCGGCTTCGACGCCATCATTGAGCGCCTTGAATAGTTGCTCGATGAACCATATCTGGTATCCCTCAGGATAATCGCTCCATGTGCCACCTAGGACAATCAACTCAATCTTATCGGTAGGGTGGCCCATATCGGTAAGAGCACGCAGCCGTGACACCACCTGCAGATAGGGATCAAAGTGGTTCCTCTCGGCGCGCTGACAAGCGGGTTCATCGCTAAGGTAACTCTTTGGCATCCTTACGTCGTTAGGACAATAGATGCACTCGCTTGAACATTTCCAGGGTTTGGTAATCACAGTTATAGTTGCAACGCCTGAAGCAGTTCGACGCGGCTTGACTTGCAGGGCCTTAATCAGCTGGATCTCAAGTTCTGGGGTAACCTTGAGTTCTTCCCAACGCTCAGAGTCTAACCTCTTCAACTTCAGGTAATAGGGCAAGAGCTTCTTCTTGGCATAATGGCGGTTGTTCTCGCCAAGCTCCCTGTTGTGCCTTAAAAGGGTCTTCTCAAGGAACCGGTCGTCAATCTGACCGGACTTCCTCAGCTCTTCAAGTATCTCTAACAGGATTGTCTGCATGGTAGGATTGATTCTATAGTATAGAATGGCGATGATGCCTAATGAATACCAAGACTGCAAAAATACTCTGTACTCTCAATAGCGATTTCTATCGCGATAATGCCGCGTCTTTCTCGCAAACCCGCTCGGCAGCGTGGCCGGGTTGGTCTCGTTGCCTCGATATACTCGCAGAGAACGACTTGGATCTTGAGCGAGTGTCGCGGGTTCGCGGTTCACAGGAGCAAGGCTCACAGAGCCGTGACCTTGGCTTGGCTGCCGAGGAAACCCCACCTGAACCACCCATTAGCGTATTTGATTTGGCTTGTGGCAATCTGAGATTCGAATCATTTCTCTGCTCCACTTTTCCTGATGTCGATTTTGCTTTCCACGCTGTAGATAACTGCGAGGCCCTGGTGCCAAAGACGCCTGTGGTCAGCTTTCAGTCTCTGGATGTTCTCAAGGTTATGCTGGAAAGCGCTGGCGGAGTAAGTGGTGGTGGCGATGCTAGCGGCGGCACTAGTGGAGGTGCTAGCCGAGGCGGAGGCAACGCTAGCGGCGGAATATTCACTGCTCCCTCGTGTGATTTGTCGGTATCGTTCGGCTTCCTGCATCATGTCCCAACGTCAGAATTTCGCGTTAAGCTGCTGGAGAGCCTGATAGCACAAACCCATAAAGCTGGCTTTGTGGCCGTCTCATTATGGCAGTTCCTCAAAAACGAGAAGCTGGCTGATAAAGCCCAGACAACACATCGTCTGGCGCTGCAATCACTAGGACTTCAAGGGCTAGATGCTAATGACTATTTGTTGGGTTGGCAGGACATCCCTGGTCAATATCGTTACTGCCATAGCTTCTCTGAGGCGGAGATCGACCAACTGGTTGAGTCGGTCTCAAGTTCCGCAACCCTGATCTCTAGGTTCGTCTCGGATGGCAGGACCAATAACTTGAACACCTATCTGGTGTTCAGAGTGAAGTAAGCGGGTAGCCATGTCACGCACAAGTCGCTCAAATCGCAAGCCGATTCCCCAGCACAGGCGCATGGATAGCCACGATAACGCAGATAACTGCAGCGCTAATCCGCTCAAGTCTCGACTGGTTGCGATTATCGCAGTTATCGTCTTGCTGTTGTTGTTTGCTGGTGCGGGTTATGCGATCTTCAATAGCCTTTCTGCCGCCAATAAGGATGCCAACGCTGACGATGTAGCTGCCATGGGTGATGCGGCAACTCTTAACTCCTCGGCGACTTCAATTGACGACGGCTCCCTCGCGTCAAATTCGGATAACAACGCAAGCGAAGAGCAACGAGTGAGCTTTTTGGCAGTTGGCGACAACCTGCCAGACGATGATATTGGCGCCTACGCCGATGCTTGCGCTGGTGAGACTGGCGATGGTGTCTACGATTACAGCTCACTGTATGCCCCAATCGCGCCTTATGTCCAGTCGGCCGACCTAGCTTACATCAAGCAGGAGACACATCTTGGTGGCGACGACATCGGTCCACGCGGTTGGCCATCATTCAACACCACCGACGCGATGGCAAATGCCGTGGTTGATACCGGCTTCGACCTGGTAGCCTCGGCATCAAACCACTCCTATGACTGGGGCTACTTTGGCGCTGTGGATCATTCCCGAAAAGTGTGGGCTCAGCAACCGGTAGTATTCACGGGCACTGCTGCAAACGAGGAACAGGCGCAAAGCATCGCCACCATCGAACGCGACGGTATCGTGTTCTCCCTGCTGGATTATACCTATGGCGTCAACGGCTACAGCCAAAGCGTATTGGCTTCTTACTCGGTTAATTACATCGACGAGGAGAGGATTCGAGCCGATGTGGCGCAGGCGCATGAGATAAGCGATGTGGTTTTGGTTGCCATGCATTGGGGAACAGAGAACCAGACAGAACCGGATGGCGACCAACTGTACTACGCACAATTGCTTGCCGACCTTGAGGTCGATGTGGTGCTGGGTTCACATCCGCACGTCATTGGTCCGCTGGCATGGGTAGAGGGCTCCACCGGACACAAGACGCTCGTCGCCTACTCGCTGGGAAACTTCCTCAGCAATCATGAATACCCCTTGCCGGAGAATGAGCTGGGTGGCATGCTGAGCTGTGACTTTGTGAAGACTGTCAGCGGGATAGCCATTGAGAACATCGTCTGGACGCCGCTGGTCAATCACACCAGCGCGGATATGCGCGCCGTGTTCGCAGTTAAGGACTATACGCCAGAATTGGCAGCGGAACACCAGTTCCTTGGTGGTCTTGCCGACCCAATCGCCTGGTTTAAGCTTACCAGCAAACAGATTGTCGGCGACTTCACAATCGACTCATAGACTCATAGATTACTGTATAGGTTACTCTATAGGTTAACATGTAGGCCACCTCAGAGACCGAGACACGAGTGAGAAGAGGACCAGCGCCTAAGACCAACACACTAGTCGAGCCACAATGAACGGAGGCGGTTCTGATGACAGAAGATAAGACTACCAAGAGGGCCGAGAGCAAGACAGCAAGACAACTTATCATCATGCTCTTAAGTGTCATATTAGTGCTCTCACTATCATTGATTGGTTGTGATCAGACCCAGAAGGGTGTCGGCAGTGGCGCTGGTAGCGGTGCTGGTGCTGGCACTGGTGCAGGGTCTGGCAGCAGTCAGGATAACGCGCAGAATTCGCAGGGAACAACAGCCGGTAAAGCTGACTATGTTAGCATCAGCGCCGAGGAAGCCAAGAAGATCATAGACGCCAACAGCGAGGTGATCCTCCTCGACGTGCGCACTCAGCAAGAGTTCGCTGATGGCCATATACCGGGAGCTATCTGCGTCCCAGTTGAGACCATTGGCTCAAATCCACCCAGCGAGCTTCCCGATAAGGACGCCACGATACTTGTCTATTGTCGCAGCGGTAACCGCAGCAAGCAAGCTGCCGAGAAGTTGGTTGCCTTAGGCTACACCGATATCCGTGAATTTGGCGGCATCAACTCCTGGCCTTACGAGATCACGAAATAGCACAAAAGGATATCTGCTCTAGCTAACGAATCATGAGCGTGACCGTAGTGGGCGCGGGCGTAATGAGCATAGCCACCATGAGCGTACCTGCTGATGGACGCGCGCCTGAACGCAAGCTTGGGAAATTTAGAAACTTGCGCCGTAAACTGTTGTAAAACCAACAGTTTTATTCTAGTGTTCGCCTTACCATACTACCTAAGCTGGTGTGCCCAATTACTGATCTTGCCCCGCTTTACCTTCAGGGAGATTAGGAGAGATCATGGATACTTGTCTGAAGGATATCTCGCGTCGAACATTCGTTAAAACCTCCTCCACTGCTCTGCTTGGAACCATCGCCCTTGGTGCTACTGGTTGCTCACTCCCAAAAGCTGCCAAGGAGCTGGCAGATTCCGTCCCGGCCGAAGGCGCCTGGGTGCGCACCACATGCGCGCCAAATTGCACGGGCGCTTGTGGGATGAAGGCCTTTGTGAAGGACGGCGAGATCAAGACGATAATCCAAGCGGCCGATTATCCTTATGAGCACTATAATCCACGCGGGTGTCTTAAGGGTATTAGTATCAACACCCTCGTCCATGGTCCCGACCGCATGACTTCGCCACTGATCAGAGACGCTCAAACCGGTGAGATGGTTGAAGCTGACTGGGACACGGCTCTGAGCACAGCCGCCGAGAAGCTCAATGCCATCATGGACAAATACGGGCCAGATTCCGTTGGCGTTATCTGGCAGGTTCAAGGCACCGGCCACGTTCAGAAGGGCTCGTTGATCCGACTCGCCAACCAGCTGGGCTGGTCTGCCATCGGCGGTTATGAGATGAACGGCGACTTGCCGATGTTTTGGCCGGAGACCTTTGGCTGCCAAAGCGAGGAGCTTGAATCATACGCTTGGGAGGATTCCCGCTACACGATGATCTTCGGCTCGAACGTGATGGTTACTCGCCTGCCCGACGCGCACTTCCTCAACTTCTCGCGCGAGGCTGGTGGCAAGGTTGTTTGCTTCGACCCAAACTACTCGGCAACCTGTGAGAAGGCCAGCGAGTGGGTTCGCCTTGCTCCGGCTACCGATGCGGCCTTCGCCTTGGCAGTATGCAAGTTGCTGATCGATGATGATCTATACGATAAGGACTTCGTCAAAACCTACACCGACCTGCCCATCCTCATCGATACCAAAACCGGTAAGCGCATCTTGGCTGCTGATGTCGAGGGTTTATCGCGGCCAACTGACATCCCCGAGTATCGCGAGGTCTACATCGCCTTCGATTCCGACAAGAAGACCTTTGTACCCACGAATCCCCTGAGGCTTGACGATACAACCAGCTTCTCTCTCGAGGGCGAATACGTGGTACCGATGAAAGACGGCTCGCTGGTTAAGGCGAGACCGAGCTTTGCCCTTCTGCGCGACATGCTGCAAACCTACACGCCCGAATACGCTTCAGAGATCTGCGCGATACCGCAGGAGACCATCCAACGTATCGCGACGGAGTGTGCAACCATCAAGCCGATGTCGATCATCTATGGCGGCTCAGCCTTCCAGTGGCACCACGGCGACTTGAAGGGCCGTGCCCTGGCCTTGATCTCAGCCCTGAGCGGCAACATCGGCCATGCGGGCGCCGGCATCTCGACCTACGTCGGTCAGTATAAGACCCGTTTCAGCACTGCCTCCTGGTTCATTCCGGAGAATGCCAAGCGCGCCAGCGCGCCGTTTCACTATATAGTCAATGGGCGCACGGAAACCATGAGCGCCAGCTTCCCAAAAGGCGGCATCAAAGCGCTGGTCATCGGCTGGGGGAATCCCTTTGAGCAACACAACGTGGCCAATCATCTGCGTCAGGCGCGCGAATCGGGCGAGCTGGAATGTGTGATCTGCTGTGATTACCAGCACACGCTCACCGTAGACTACAGTGATGTGGCGCTAGCTGGCGCCAGCTGGTACGAGAAGACCGAGCTGGTTACAACACCGTTGCACCCCTGGGTGCAGATCATGCAGAAGATGGTCGAGCCACCCGGAATCGCCCGACCGGAGATCTGGATCTTCAAGGAGCTGGCTAAACACATCGACCCCGCCCTCGCTAGTCAGTGGCCAGAATTCTCCGCAGATGAATCCGAGGCAGCGGCAGAAGATGTGCTGCGCATGCTGCTGGAAAAAGGCGGAGACACCATCAATCATCTAAGCGTCGAGGACCTCAAAGCTGGTCCCGGTAAATTGGCGCACAAGAATCCCGGTGATAAGAAGATCCCCTTCTATGAGCAGATCCATGGTCGCGAACCCTTCCCAACCATCTCACGGCCAAACGATCTGGCCAAGACGGCGAAGTTCGTCAAGTCAGGACGCATTGAGTTCTACAAGGATGAGGACCGCTTCATCGAGCTGGGCGAACAGCTGCCAGTGTACAAGCCACCATTTGAGGATACCGAATACGCTGTTGATCCCTTGGTCCGTGAGAAATATCCCTTCATGTACCTAACCAGAAACAGTTTGTTCCGCATCCATTCAACCTACGCCAACTCTCCTTTCATGCTCGAGTTGCAGGATGGCGAGCCCAAGGTCTTCCTCAATCCAAATGACGCTGATGAGAAGGGTTTGCAGCAAGGTGATGTTGTCGAGGTCTTCAATTCTCGCGGCTCGATTACCGGCAGGCTGGTGCTAGACCCCGGCATCTATCCTAGACAATGCGTCTTCGAGATGGGTTGGTGGAGCAGATATACAAATGGTGACAGCTACAACTCGCTCATCTATCCCTGGATAAATCCCATTCATGAGATCTATTACATCTCCAGCGTCTGGTCGCCGAATATGGCGTGGAATGAATGCGTTTGCGACGTGCGCCACTCGGATTCACAACTCTCCAACGCGCTTCTGCCTGACACATTACAAACTAACGGTACGCGAGGAGGTGATCGGTCATGAGATACGGCATGGTGATTGACCTGAGTCGTTGCATAGGTTGCCGTACCTGCGCTGTGGTCTGCAAGAACCACCACGCCCAACCGCAGGGCATCTGGTGGAACAGGGTAATCACTGAAGGTGCGGATGAGTACGGAGTCGCCGTGCCGGATGGTGATAACTTCCGGATGAGGTTCCTGCCCATCACCTGTCAACACTGCATCGACGCCCCTTGTGAGCAGGTTTGCCCCACAGGGGCAACCTACCATGATGCCGATAATGGCACAGTGCTAGTCGATTATGAGAAGTGCATTGGCTGCAGATACTGTATGTCGGCCTGCCCCTACGGCGTGCGACAATTCAATTGGGAGGATCCGAAGAAGATCAAAGGCGTCGATGAGGGAAAGTACCAGTACGGTTACCCTGAGGACTTTCGTAAAGATGGCCACTTGGTCTATACGCCAAACCGCCCAGCCGGAGTAGTTGAGAAATGCACCATGTGTGCCCAATACATCGCGCAGGGGCTTAACCCCGCCTGCGTCGACGCTTGCCCAGCCAACGCTCGGATATTCGGCGATCTGGACGATCCCCAATCAAAGATCGTCACCTACATGCTTGAGCGGGATATCAAGGTGCTAGGCGAGGAGTACAACACACATCCCCAAGTCTATTACGTCTCCGCCAAGATATTGGAGAGGGAGCGATAGCCATGACTGAGACGACGACAACCCTGCCCGATGTTGCAGCGGCGACAGCAGACATCAAGCTTGCTGCAACAAGAGAAAATAAGCCAAACAGGCGCTCGCCTTTCTCACTGAGGCTCGCGCTATTGATTGGTTTGGCGTTGATATTGGTAGGTGGAGCAGCTTGGTTCTACCAACTGTCTGTGGGTTTCTTACAAACAGCAAACATGAGCAATGCCTTCCCCTGGGGATTAGGTATTGGTATCTTCGCTTTTCTAGTTGGTTTTGCGGCCGGTGGACAACTGCTAA
>JAAYYH010000271.1 GCA_012515495.1 Coriobacteriaceae bacterium
AGCTAGGAACTATGTTGACTCACAGGGCATGCGCGGAGAATACCTTGAGTTGCATGCGCAAGTCTTCAATCGCTCTGGCCAGGTTTGCGCACGTTGTGGCCATCCGATAGATAAGATACGCGTAGCCGGAAGAGGTACGCACATCTGTTCCAAGTGTCAGAAGTGACTAATTAGTAGCCTTCTATTCCAAAGTACTTGCCGAGAACAATACGTCTGTCCTCATCCGAATCCACGGTTCTCTCAACAACGGTGATGCCATTCTCTACCAGTTTGAATGTATTGTTGAAGATCTGAACTCTACCATTGGGCTTACGCAGACTGACAATGCGATTGGCAACGAAAAGCGAATCTGGAGCATGCGCGCAGTAATAATTTGCTGTAAGAAAGTCGACTTCTAGCTGTGGGGAGATGTTGAAGTGGATCAGCTTTTTCAGCCCATCGGACGCATGATAATAGAGCACCCAGCATAGCTTACCGTCCTGCTCTAATGAGAATCGTTCGCCGAGAACGTCTGTCTGCGTTCCCTCTTTCAGCTTCAGGGCACTGGCGGGCGCGGTGCCACCAAGACCGACATCAGCAAGATACAAAGAATTGCCTATCTCCACCAACGAAAGTCTGTGCAAGCTGGGAGGCAGACAATCTCCCCTGTTGATCACACGCGCCAAACAGGAGCGGGTCTGATATCCAATCACGCGTAACAGCTTATCAAGGAGCCCGTTGAGCTCAAAGCAGAACCCACCTCTACGACGAGCAACCAATTTATCAAAGACCCGATCTGTGGCCAACGAGATATCGCCGCCTGTCTGATAGATATCGAGCGTCTCAAAAGGTATGTTGCACTGATGCGCATAGATCACTTTATCCAGCAAGGCGCAATCGAGCCCTTGATGTAAGTCCTTTGAATCTAAGCCTACGCGCCGCAGATACTCCTGCAACATCTGCGGACTCAGCTCTTTGTATAGAGCTTGATACACGAAGCATCACTCCTCTTCTGTTTACACCGCAGCCTTTTCCATCCTTGTTACGGCGCATAGCCTGATTGCGCGACAAACAGACACTGCGATTCAAACCGTTTGTCGCTTGGCGCGAGATAATCGTCTTGTTTCAATTGCCCAACCACATATGACCTTTCCCATTCTATTGAGTTTCTGTTTGCTTTGTGCCGAGTTTGTGCTAAATGATTGCATTCCTTGACAATGACACAGCTATTAATAAAATACGTGCTTAAATAATTTTGACAAATTAATTTAAGTATTATTGAAGGGAATGCCCATGTCCGAATCAACGCTGCAGGCCGTACAACGTATCCTCGTAGACAATCTGGCTATTGATATCAATCTGGCCACGCCACAAGCATCCATCAGTGACGATTTGGGCGCTGACTCGCTGGACGCCGCCGAGCTCATCATGTCATTGGAAGACGAATTCGCTATCGAGATCGATACGATTCAGGCAGAGAGCCTCAAGACTGTCGGAGACTTGGTCAGCCTAGTCGACTCACTTAAGAAATAGACTGAATATGAGTAACAACGAATACGATATCAGCCAAGATGTTGAGCCTTTGGTGACGTTGCTCGATAGGTTCTCCCTCACGCGGCTCGAGTACCAGAGGGAAGAGTATCGTATCGTCCTTGAACGATCGACACCCGTACTACTGCCAACAGTGTACAGCGCAGCGACTCAGTCGGCACCGTGCACTACAGCCGCAAATGATGGGTACCCTACATCTACATATTCCACCTCAGCGCTGTCTGAGGCGGATACTCACGATGTCGCGAATACAACGATTGTACGCACTCCCCTGGTGGGTGTCGCCTATCGCTCGCGTGAACCTGGGACTGCGCCATTCATCACCGAAGGTAGTCGAGTAGAGGCTGGAGATGTGCTTTGCCTAGTTGAAGCCATGAAGATGTTCAACGAGATTGCCGCGCCTGTCTCTGGTGTTGTACTGGCCGTCCATTTTCAGGATGGTGAGTTAGTGGAACATGGAGCCGCGCTGATCTTGATAGCACCAACGACACCTGAAAGGCTGATTGATGCTCAAGCGCATCCTAATTGCTAATCGCGGTGAGATTGCCGTTCGGATACTGAGAACCTGTCGTGAGATGAACATTGAGACCGTGATGGTCTTCTCGGAAGCTGATCG
>JAAYYH010000272.1 GCA_012515495.1 Coriobacteriaceae bacterium
ACCTTTGACCATCGTGCTTTGCGCCTTAGTCTCAAACAGCTCCGCGATTGCCGCGTCACCTTGGCTATATCCTTCGTCGGCGGTTGCGGCGGCTCCAGACCCAACTGACTGCGATTGCTGCGATTGTACCGACTGTCGCGACTGGTTGCTGTCAAATGGCCACCACTTGCCCACGTCAAGACCGCCGGCAAACGCATCGCTTATCAGTATGGCCAAGACAGCCAGGATGCCCAGCAGTACCAGAATGCGCTTGATCCTCGACACCCACTATCCCCTTAATGACGCGAATGCTGATATGGTTGCACTATCTATGGGAGCTGTTTAACTATACCGCAACCCGATGATCGCGTAACTCATCCATTTATCGCATCATTTGACAGCGAATCTCTGTCAATCCAATCGCCAAGCAGCGAATGCTGGCGCGAAGATTACAGATCTTAATCCTCGGGCCACAAACCTCAAACGGCCACGTAGCCGGACTCTCCGGTTCTTATCCTGATTACGTCCTCTATTGGATAGACGAAGATCTTTCCGTCACCCACTTCCCCGGTCTTGGCTGTCTCGATAATGGTATCGATGGTGTCTTTTACCATCTCATCAGTGACCACCAGCTCAAACTTCACCTTGGGCAGCATGTTAATAATCACCTCACTGCCGCGAACATATTCCTTCCAACCGTGCTGGTTACCGCAGCCTCGCACCTCGCTGATCGTCATACCCTTGAGATCGAGATGCATCAGGGCTTCTTTGAGTGGCTCCAGCTTGGAGGGACGGACGATGGCCTCTATCTTCTTCATTACTGCTCTCCTCGTATCTCTAACATCTTCGCCTCCCGGCGACGGACTACCTTCACTGGTTACCTGTGCTAATCAATGTACCTATGCCTACCTGTATGCTCGTGCCACTTTAAATGCTCGTACCTAGCCATATGCCCGCGCTAATCCATACCGTTATACGCCGGATATGCCGATTCACCATGTAAGGCGACGTCGAGCCCTTCAGACTCAGTCGCTTCACTCACTCGCAGCGTACCCTTGAAGACGAGTTTGAGCGCAAAGCCGATCACCAGCACTGCCACAGCCACAAACACCACGGTGACCAGTATCCCCAGTACCTGAGCGACCAACAGGCTGGGATCTGCGGTGTAGAACAAACCGCCAGATTCGGTCCAGGAGAGCTCAGGCACGCAGAACAGCCCCGTGAGGATGCCGCCAGTGATCCCACCGACAGCGTGACAGCCAAAGGCGTCAAGCGCGTCGTCGTAGCCCAGCTTGCTTTTGAGGAAGGAGATCGCGAAGTAACAGACAGGTGAGACGATAATCCCCATGATTATTGCCGCCCAAGGCTCCACAAAGCCCGCTGCGGGGGTTATCACCACTAAACCGGCTACCAGTCCCGTCGCGGCACCAACTAGGGTTGTGCCGCCTGTCTTAACGCGCTCGATGAGCGACCAGGAGAGCAGCGCAGCCGCAGAGGATGCCACCGTGTTCAGTAGCGCCAAGGCAGCGATGCCATCAGCAGCGAAGGCCGAACCACCATTGAAACCAAACCATCCAAACCAGAGCAATGACGCGCCAAGCAGCACAAAGGGAACGTTATGCGGCCTGTGCGGCAGTAGTCCATAACCCTTGCGCTTGCCGAGTATCAAGCACAGGATCAGGCCGCTGAGTCCGGATGATATGTGCACCACATCGCCACCAGCGAAGTCCAGCGCGCCGATCATCGAGCCGATCAGGCTTCCGTCTCCGCCCCAGACCATATGGGCAAGCGGAGCGTAGACCAGCAGAACCCAGATCGATGAGAACGCGACAATGGCGCCAAACTTCATGCGCCCAGCTACCGATCCGGTGATGATAGCAGTGGTAATCATCGCGAAAGCTGCTTGATACGTCACATTGACCAGCGAAGGAAAACCGCCTTCGGCCGTCTGGGCTTCTGCCAGCATATCCCTGACGATGTTCGTGCCGCCTATCAGGTCGAATCCGCCAAAGAACGGACTTTGGCCATCGCCGCCATAGGCGAACGAGTGTCCAACCAGCACCCAGAGCACCCCAACCACTCCAACTATCGCAATCGACATCAGCATGGTGTTAACAACGTTCTTGCGACGCGCAAGGCCGCCATAGAAGAACGCCAATCCCGGGGTCATCAACAGCACCAGCATGGCACTCACCAGCATGAACGCCGTGGTACCTGTGTCATACATCTGACCTCAACTCCTCCATCATGATCGGGGTCCCTTTGACCCGCGCTTTCTCGACTATGATAGTAAGGAGTGTTTCACTCAATGGTTTTATCGCGCTCTTAACAGACGCGAACGCATTTCTTTACACGCTGGTAATATTTCGCGCAGAACTGCCGTTCACCGACACATGGCGCATGATATCGTGCGGTTGCCACTGCTTGGCACACAGCTGTCAGCCATTTTTTCGCCCAACGCGATCGCTGCTGTCTGCCACCTGCTCTTAATGAGCCAGCGACCAATTGGCTCCTATGCCAATGTCGACCAACACGGGGACTCGTAGTTCAACGACATGCTCCATCACTTCAGCGACCATCGCGCTCAGACGCTCAACTTCAGGAGCAACACAGTTGAAGACCAGCTCGTCGTGTACTTGAAGGATCATCTGTGAAGCATAACCCTCAAGATCCAAGCGGCGCTGTACTTCAATCATAGCCAGTTTGATGATGTCGGCGGCACTGCCCTGTAAGGGATGGTTCATAGCGGTACGCTCACCAAATCCCCTGAGATTAGGATTATTGGATTTCAGCTCATGGATGTGACGCTTACGACCAAACATCGTCTCCACCCAACCGTATTCATAGGCTTGAGCTATCAGCTCGTCTAAAAATGCGCGAACCCGAGGATAGACGGCGAAGTAGCGCTCGATCATCTCGTCAGCCTCCCGATAAGGGATACCCAAAGATTGCGAGAGACCATAGGCTTGTTGACCGTAGACGATACCGAAGTTGACCGCCTTTGCCCGCGAGCGCAGCTGAGGCGTCACTTCTTCTAAGGAGACACCAAACACCTGGGCTGCTGTTGCGCTGTGGAAATCCTGTCCGTCTCTGAACGCAGCCATCAAACCGATATCCTCAGACAGGTGCGCGAGTAGTCGCAGCTCGATCTGGGAGTAATCAGCCGAAAGCAACAAGGCCTCCTCGCCACCATCGAAAAAGGCGCGGGCATCGGGAATGAAGGCAGCGCGTATCTGCCTGCCCAGCTCGCTGCGCACTGGGATGTTCTGCAGATTTGGATCGGATGACGACAGACGTCCGGTTGCCGTCACAGTCTGGTTGAACGTGGTATGGATATGACCGTCGCCTGCGACCAGTCGCGGCAGCGCGTCCAGATAGGTCGACTTGAGCTTGGTCAGTTCGCGATATTCAATCATCAGAGTTGGTAATGGATGCAATTTGGTGAGTTCGGCCAGCGTCGCGGCATCTGTCGAATAACCGGTGCGGGTCTTCTTGCCAACCGGAAGCTTGAACTTTTCAAACAGTATCGCCCCTAGCTGTTTGGGAGAATCGGGATTGAACTTCTCGCCTGCGGCCTCGATAATCTGCTCGTGCAGGCGCTTGATGGTATCAGCAAAGGAGTTGCTGAGCTCTTTGAGTACCCCCGCGTCGAGATTCACCCCCAACCGCTCCATCTGCAGCAGAACGGGTATCAAGGGCAACTCAATTCGCTCCAGACACTCGCGCGAGGAGTCTGC
>JAAYYH010000273.1 GCA_012515495.1 Coriobacteriaceae bacterium
ACAGCCTGCGCCTGAAGGAGGAGTGAAGCCAGGTACGCGTCCTCTTCTTCATGCTGTATGCGCAGATGCGCCTTCGCTTCCTCCACCGTCAGGATCATGCTGTTCACCTCTCTTATGCGTCAGGCGCCATGATGCCGGCGGCCTTCAGCTTGGCCAGCAGGGCGTTGAACTCAAGGTTCAAGCCCGCAATGGTAGAAGCCGCGCTGTCGGCCTGGTTCTCCGCAAGCTTCACGCCGCCCAAGGCATCCGCCGTAGCAGCAGGAAGGACGTAGTCTTCAGGATAGGTGGGCACATAGAGCTTCGCGTCTTCACCAATCTTTGCTTCAACCGTGTCCGTCTCCGCTTTGGTCGCGGCCTTGATGCCGCCAAGGGCGTCCGAGCTGGCGGGAGCAGCAACAGCTGTCAGCCCTTCCACGGTCGCGCCTTCCAGAACGGTTAGCTTGCCGCCGATGACCCATTCACCACCGCCGTGCGCAGCATAGTTTCGAGCATTGTAGGTATCACTCATTAAATTTCCTCCAAAAGAAGCAGGGGCTGCTCACAGGAGCAACCCCTGAAGATTGCTTAAGACGCCTTCATAGTCAGTGTTTTTGCTGCTTCACGTAGAAT
The DNA here is from genome assembly GCA_012515495.1 of Coriobacteriaceae bacterium. GTDB lineage: Bacteria > Actinomycetota > Coriobacteriia > Coriobacteriales > UBA8131 > UBA1419. The sequence continues at coordinate 610 of JAAYYH010000273.1, forward strand.
CAAACGGCCATCCACGCGTTGGGTGATCTTGAACCCAACCTGATCAGTCGCTGCGTACAACTCATTGCGGCGTTGCAAAGAGCGACCTTCGCGGTCAGCCAGCCAGTAATAGCTCAAATCACCATACAGAATTGCAGCATTCCCCGCTGTAGGCATCGGCATGTAGTTCGAGGTGAGAACCCGCTGGTTGAGCAGGGTGTCTGGCTGTCCTACCAACAGGCCTGGCTGCCAGAGATATTGGCCGTTTCCATCCTTGAGTTTTCGAAGCAATTTGATTGTGGCATCATTCATAATATAGCATGCCTTGCGACGATACCCCGACTTCAAAGAGTGCTGCAGATCAATCAGCTCATCTGCTGTTATGGCTGCAACGGCTGCGGTCGTTACCCCGGTTTGCGCGCCCAGGGTTGCATGAAGCAAGCCGGTTGGCTTGTGGCTGCCATCACCTGTCAGGATAGCTTCTTCCTCTGCAGCCCCTACGCGCCTGGCAAACTCACGCATAATGTAGCTGGCCAGATCGAAGGCGGAATCCCGTAAAAGCTCCTCACTGATTCGGATCATGCAGCCTACTTTATGTGCTGACAGTGTAATTTGGCCAAAAGCGTCATCCGATTCCGGAATAACAGCCTCTTCTTCAACCCAGAAAGCGCCGCCTTTATTGGTTACTAGCGGAATCTTTCGATCACCTGATGAGGTCGTAATCACATGTACAGCACCGCGCAGGATGTTCTCGTCCTGCAGCGCTTCCACCAAGGTGTGCTCAAATTCATCCGGAACGGTATAGCCTCCTTCGCTTTCCTCCCCGATTTGAAGCGCATTGAGCACCTCGTGGGGAACGGATTTCTGACGGATGACCCGCCAGAAAGCGCTCCGATAGTCATCAGACGATCGGCCGCTAGCAGGCTTTCTGTCCAAGGGTTCTGGCGCGGATATCAACGGGCGGCTGGTTGGACGATCGAACTCCAGGTCCAGTATTTCTTGGCGCTCCAGGCGATCGATCTCCTTACCCATCCGTATGACATCTGCTTCCATTTTTTCGTAGGTGGATGCGTCCTCAACGGACAACGTACCATCCTCTGCTCTTCGGCTGTCAAGAAAAGCCTTTGTGGCATTCCATAGGTTCACACGTTTCTCGCGCATGTCCAGAATCTGATTCATGTAAGGTTTCCTCCTCATACAAATTGAAAACGCGCCAGCCTTTTTTGTAAGTCTGACGCATTCACACGGGCGTTGGGATCAAGCGTTGGGTTGTTATCGGGCGGTTCTTGAGAGGGTTTTGTAAGTGTTTTTGGGATTACGTCTCTCATCTTGATCATAAGGCTATTGGTTATGGCGCGACGGGAGAATGTGAAGCTGTTTGACACCGCCTCTATCTTCACTGGCTGATAAAGCACTTCATCACAGAAACCCATCTCCAGTGCCTTTTTCGCGTTCATCCAGGTCTCGGCATCCATCATGTTGCTGAGCCGTATACGAGTGAGACCCGTCTTGATTTCATAGGCATTCATGATGCTCTCCTTGACCTCCTCCAGCAGCTGAATCGCCTTGCGCATCTCCTCACTGTCGCCCAGGGCAAAAGTAAGGGGGTTATGGATCATTATGAGAGAGGTGGGGGACATGGAAACCTTAGTACCCGCCATAGCGATAACAGAAGCTGCGCTCGCCGCAATACCGTCGATCTGGACCTTGACATCGTACGGGTAGTCCATGAGCATCGTGTAGATCTGCGAAGCTGCGATACAGTCGCCCCCGGGACTATTTATATGCAGCGTGATGGGACCACTGCCTGCAAAGAGTTCCATTTTAAAGGCGGCGGGGGTCACGTCATCTTCAAACCAGGAATCTTCCGCAATCACGCCTTCTAGGAAGAGAGTGCGTTCTCCGTTGTCGTTATTCTGAGACCAGTTCCAGAACCTATTTACCATTCATTGGGTCCTCCTTTCGGGCCAAAGTAATGGGGATCATGTTGCCGTTGACCAGATAGGCATTACCGCCTTGATCAGCGGTCAGGGGATTCATGTTTTCGAGTTCTCTTATGTCATTAGCACTCATCCATCCGTTCTGGCGTGCGATGGCATACCCCTCCATACGCTCCTTGTAGGCACCTCGCATCAGCCCGTCGATATTGAACTGCGCATAGAAATGCCCCTTCTCCTTTTCTGAGAAAAGGGATCGGTTAATGGCCTGCTCGATGCGCACGAGCCAGGGCCGGATCGTATGGACTGCAAAGGAAATGGACTGGTGCTCGATGTTTGAAAACGTGGCGTGCTCCAGGTCACCTACCAGGTGTGGCGGCACACGGAAGATGCGACAGATCTCAGACACTTGGAACTTCCGAGTCTCTAAGAACTGCGCTTCGTTGTTGGGCATGGAGATGGTTTCGAATTTCATGCCCTCTTCCAGGACGGCCACTCGCCCGCTATTAGAGGATCCGCCGTAGGCAGTATTCCAGCTCTCACGCAGAACCTTGGGATTCTTGACAGTGTTGGGGTGTGTCAGGATGCCGGAAGGGCGCGCACCATTGGAAAAGAACTTGCTGCCATATTCCTCGGCAGCAAGGCATAGGCCGATGGCATTCTTCTCCAAAGCAATCGGGCTGTATCCCACCACACCATCAAAGCCGAGGCCCGGAATATGCAGTACTTCTTCAGCAGCAAGTCGGTAGATTTTACCTTCACTGGTTGTGTAAGTGTAAGTGAGTTTGCATTTGCTGTCCCGATCGACTTCCATATGATCAGGCAGCAGAGGACACAGGCTGTCGATCTGATTGCGACCGGTGCGGATGATTTGGCTGTAGGAATTGCCCCACAGCAGCAAGTGCGTCAACATCGTTTCTCGCATGACAAACGAGGTCATCTCACGGTTGGGCTCGTCGTGCAGGATCCGATAAAGACTATGTTCCGTCGCTTTCTCACTGCCGATTTCAGTGGACTTGAAGATATGTAGCGGCAGGCTCGCGATGGTCTCCGCAATCACACGCACACACGCATATACAGCCGATACCTGAATAGCAGACTGCACACTGACCGACTTGCCGG
>JAAYYH010000274.1 GCA_012515495.1 Coriobacteriaceae bacterium
CCCATGGAATGCGCAGCTATCTCAGTATCGTTCAGCCCCGATAGCGGGGATATGAAATGGACAGTCAGCGGCTTCTGAATGCCTTGCGCAACCTCATCCAATTTGAAACCAAACTGGAACTGCTGGCCTGTTTCACTGTGGGGGAATGTCCTAGATTTAACTATATCGCCACTGATTATCCCAAAGAGCAGCTTGGCAACTTCTGAGGTATCTATGTCGACGTTCTTGATCTCCTGCTCGATCTCCTGTTCCTCATTGGTCAGGTATTCATAAGCTATACCATTTCGTTGAACATAGGTCTGCGACTCAAGGACTTCAAGTGCTTCCGCAACCCGTGTATTCAATACCGTAAGGTTGGTATCAAACTTGTCATAAAGTAGGACTGCAAGATTACGCGGCGTTGCGATATATCCCCTGATATATTTCACGAGGAACAGTGCCTTTAACAGTCTAACGGCTATCTCGCTGCCATTTGGTAGCTGCTGCGGCAGTTGACGTTCGGCGGTTGCCAGATTCTTGATTGCTGCAGACTTGACTGTTTGGCGAATCCCGTCAAGCATTTTGTCAAAGGGAACAAGTGAGCCTACTTCAGCGTCTGCCAGTTTTTGGGTAACCTCCTGCACCACGCCGAGCATGGAGCGCTCACCAACAGATGAATGCCGACCTTCAAAGACATTGTGGTCCGATAGCCCCCGCAGAGCTTCTTGGAAGAATGGGAACTGATAAGGAACAAAGGGGTACAAACCCGTGAAGTCATCGCAATCGGCATAGTTGCGGTAATGCCTCTCGCCGTCAACGAAATCGAAGAGTGTTCTAAAGTTTGCATGCTGCTTCTCATAGAGAGCCCTAAGCTCCGTCTCCCCCATCTTGTTCTTCTCCAGCAGTCGTCGTTGTATGACTTCTTCGACGTCTGCGCTGGTTAGCTTCATGCGCGTCTTGAAACGAGCTTGGATCTTAGAAAAGTCGTTGTCCTGCTGTTTGGTCCTGTCACCAATCACCGAATCCATATCCTCTTGTGATGTGACGAATACCCAGGCCCTGCCATCGCACTTGGTGTGCAGCGTTTCGACTATCGTTTGCAGATTCAGCATCAGCTTGGTATCTGCGCCGATAAACTGCCCCACTTCATCAACCAGGAAAAGCAGCCGGTGGTTTGGCTCCTGCACTCTAAGCCACTCGGTAACCTCTTCGGCAAAATCCTCTATCGAAAGAGTGAACTGGCTTTCATAGCGGGCGAGTATGTTCTCGGTTGTCTGTCCATCGGCAATCTCAGCCCATGCCTGCGTCACTGCTTGCTCAGACAGTATGCCTTCTTCCCTGCCCTGCTCCCAAGGCACTCCGGCAATCTCTTGGAACTTGTCCTTGAAATCCTGCAACAGATTCCTGCGATCGAGGTCGCGCTCGAATCTTGCAACAGAGGGCTCGCCGCCGTAGTAGCCGCGCGATTCATTAAAAACCTTGACGAATACCTGTAGCAGGGCATCTGTCTGGCTTTTATCAATCAAAGGAGCTTTCTGGTCGATGTTAAACAGCAGTGATGTTGCTGGTATCGTGGCACTTTTCTTTATCAGGGCAGGTAACATTGCTCCGGCTATCCCCGCTTTGGCACAGAAAGCTTCAACCACTGACTGGCGTATCAGCTCTTGATCTGGCACTTCGCCAAGCAAGTGTGCCAGCATTTTTAGCAAATGTGACTTACCTGAGCCAAAGAACCCTGATATCCATACACCGTTGCCACCACCATACACTGGTTCTGTATATGACTCGAGAAGTTGTTCCAATGCCGAAGCTGTTTCGCCGGTAAGAACGTACTCGTCAACCTCAGCTGCGAGATGACGCGTGTCATCTGCCTTGATAACTCCTTCTATTGGACGAGCGATATCCTTTTCAAACAGCGACGCTATATTGGCCTTGTTCATCTACAGCTCCTGTTCAAGAATGTTCTTCGCTCGATAATACTGGTCGTCAGTTAATCGACCAAATAAGATGAGCGAAGATCCCAACTTATCAGACTGGCGATACTCGCCAGGGAAGAGCATAAGCATCGGCTTTGATGACAGCACGGTTTGAAGGTTGTTTAGGACGTTATGGGAACGTATATACGGGAACACCTTGCCAATCCCCGTAAGGAACAAAATGTCGTAATCCTGACTTGCCGTTAGCTCCTTGATAGCTGGTGCGATGTGCTTTTCTGGATCGAGCATTCTTTGTAGATCTGTACGAAAGTCCGCACGAGAACGACTTGGCTCCAGCTGAAAGAGCCTGTCTAACACCTTGCGCTTTTCTAATAGTTCTATTGCCAGCTCATAAAGATCAATGACCAGAATTGATAAAGCACGGTCTGGATTGGTTTGGAGCTTATTCTTGATTCGCTCAGTAGCAGCTTGTACCGCAAGTTCATCCTCTGGCGGATACGCATAAATGAAGAACGGCACCTCGTTTCCCAAGCCTTCCATTTTTTGGAAACGGTCTGAAGCAAGTACATTGAGGATGTGTTGTTCTTCTTCTACGAGGTTACGTTTGTTCACAAATGCTCACCTTAGTTTTCAAAGACTGGGAAATACCGTATTTCACTGGGTGTTGCGTTCTCAAGAACGTTTTTTAGCTCTGGTGTGACTATTGGCGTGATGATTGCTCCATCATCAGTTAGAAGCCCTGCTTCGCGCATGGCCAAAAATAAATTGGTTCTGAGCTTGTTCAACGTTGATGGCTTGATCTCGCTTAACTCTTCGTGCCAAAGTGATTTCTCAACCACAAATCTGCTAAAGTCCTCTTGTGTGACCGTGTTGGTCCCCAAAAGAAAACGATCACGTAAGACTTCCTCGGCAAACTCTGCCACAAAATCATAGTAGCGACACATGGCAGCCCACATGAATAAACGGCGTTCAGGGGCAGTAGCAGCTGCAAGGAATCGCAGCTCATCGTCTGAGAGCAGCTCCAACCGCTTGATTACTTCATATGATGTTCTGGTTGCAGTTCCTCGAGTACGTGATCCAAAGAGATTCTTA
>JAAYYH010000275.1 GCA_012515495.1 Coriobacteriaceae bacterium
GAGAAAGTTGGGATTGAAACCGGTGGTTCCAACGTGCAATTCGCGGTTAACCCTGCAGATGGACGGCTGGTGGTCATCGAGATGAATCCACGTGTCTCGCGATCATCGGCTCTGGCCAGTAAGGCTACTGGATTCCCAATCGCCAAAGCTGCTGCAAAACTGGCCGTCGGTTACACGCTTGACGAGATCACCAATGACATCACCAAAGCCACGCCAGCCTGTTTCGAGCCCGCAATCGACTATGTAGTAGTCAAGGTACCGCGTTTTGCCTTTGAGAAATTCAAGGGTACAGACACCACTCTGACTACCAGGATGAAAGCTGTCGGTGAGGTCATGGCCATCGGCCGCACCTTCGAAGAGGCGTTTGGAAAAGCCATCCGTTCACTCGAGAGTGGTAGAGCTGGGTTGGGGGCAGATGGCAAGGACAACTTCGACGAGACACATTTCAAGCAAAATGTCAGCACACCGACAGAGGAGCGCATCTTCTACATAGCCGAGGCATTCAGGCGCGGCTATTCGGTTGAGGAGGTGGCAGAGACAACCAGTATCGACCCTTGGTTTTTGCATCGTATGGCGGCCATGGTAGCTGTCGAGAAGCAGATTGAGGGCAGGAGTCTTTCCAGCATCGATGCAGAAGAGTTGTATAGCGCTAAGAGGTACGGTCTCTCAGATGAGCAGATCGCGTATCTGACAGATGCCGAAGATGAGGCTGTTGTCCGCTCATATCGCAAACAGCTTGGCATCGTGCCTACATTCAAGACAGTGGACACCTGCGCTGCCGAGTTCGAGAGCCAGACGAATTACCATTACAAGACCTATGAGCAGACCGATGAGGTCAGACCTACCGACAAGCCAAAAGTGATGATCCTTGGAGCTGGACCAAATCGGATAGGGCAGGGAATCGAATTCGATTACTGTTGTGTGCACGCCAGCTACGCGTTGGCAGATATGGGCTATGAGACCATCATGGTGAACTGCAACCCTGAGACTGTCTCTACCGATTACGATACATCTGACCGTCTTTATTTCGAACCTCTGACTTTCGAGGACGTAATGGATATCATCGAAGCAGAGAACCCCATCGGTGTCATCGTCACCCTTGGAGGTCAGACTCCGCTGAAGTTGGCCAAGGCGCTTGAAGACAGCGGTATTCCCATCCTTGGAACTCAGCCGGAGGCAATCGATTTAGCTGAAGACCGTCAACGCTTCGCTCGTTTAATGGATGAGATGCAAATCGCCTATCCCGCAGCCGGTACAGCCCGATCCGTCGAAGAGGCTCTGGATGTCGCCGAGCGACTGGGCTTCCCTTTGTTGGTTCGCCCCAGCTATGTCCTTGGTGGCAGAGGCATGATAATCGCTTACAACCAGCAATATCTTGAGAAATACATCATCGAGGCGGCTAAGATCACACCAGATCATCCGGTGTATCTGGATCATTTCCTTGAGGGCGCTATCGAAGTAGACGTCGATGCCCTCTGCGATGGCGAAGAGGTCTATGTTGGTGGCCTGTTAGAGCATATCGAAGAAGCCGGCATCCACAGCGGTGACTCAAGTTGCTGTATCCCACCCTTCTCTCTATCCCAGCAGGTTACCGACATACTGCGCGATTATACGCGTCGCCTAGCCCTAGCTGTGGGAGTTCGCGGGTTGGTAAATGTTCAGTTCGCAGTCAAGGATTCGACAGTCTTCGTCATCGAAGTCAATCCCAGAGCTAGTCGAACTGTACCATTCACTTCTAAGGCCACTGGTGTGCCTTTGGCTAAATGTGCCGCTAAGATCATGGTTGGCCAGACCATCTCAGAGCTCGGTCTGCCCCCGGATGACAGACAACTCAATCACTATTGTGTTAAAGAAGCAGTACTGCCATTTGGCAGATTTCCGGGTTCTGACATCACGCTCGGTCCTGAGATGAAATCAACCGGTGAAGTGATGGGCATCGGCCCCAGCTTCCCGATAGCCTATGCGAAAGCCGCGCTGTCAATCGACTATTCACTGCCAACCAGCGGAAAGGCTTTCATCAGTGTCTGCGACAAAGACAAGCGTAGCATCGTGCCGATAGCACACGATCTGCATCGGATGGGTTTTGAGTTGGTTTCCACTTCCGGTACCGCACGCACTCTGGCAGCAGTCGGTATACCGGTAACCACTGTCAGGAAAATGCTTGAACAACGTCCAAACATCGGTGATGACATCGCCAATGGGCGGATCGACCTGATGATCAACA
>JAAYYH010000037.1 GCA_012515495.1 Coriobacteriaceae bacterium
ATGATCGAAGTCACAAAGAAGTGGGGTCAAGGCCCCATGTCCTTAAAGGGTATCGCTGACGCACAGGGCATTTCGAAAAAATATCTGGAGCAAATCGTCACACCTTTAGCGGCAGCTGGACTATTACACGTAGCGCGTGGTACTTATGGTGGCTATGAGTTATCACGCGATCCGCGCCAGATCACTGCCGCGGATATCGTCGCTGTGACTGAAGAAGGTTTGAATGTACTGGATTGTACGATGGACGCCTTGACCTGCGAACGTAGTGCCGGCTGTTTGTCAAAAGGTATATGGTCCGGCTTGGAGGAAAGCATCACAACCTATCTTAAGGGGATAACCTTGCAAGATATCCTGGATCAGGAACTGACGTGTTGATTCTCGTGAATACGTAGTAGAGCTGGTGGTTCTGTCTATCCGAACTAGATGCCAACTGTCTGGATGTCAGAGCGAATCATTTGTGCCTGACACAAATAACCATTTGACAGAATGCCATGACAGTCTTTAGAATATGCGCCAATTGAATAGTCAAACCGTTGATGTGGAGATAACAACGGGAAATGCGCTTACAGAGAGCCGGGAAGCTGAGAACCGGTAGCAAGCAACCTGTTAAATGGACCACGGAGGGCGCTGTGAAAGGATTACCCGAGTAGCAAGCGACGCGAGGTCGGCGTTACGGACCGGAAGTATGATAGTACTTCGACGAGAGCGGATATCAAGCATCCGAATCAAGGTGGCACCGCGGGTTTCTAATCCGTCCTTGGCAAAGACCAGGGGCGGTTTTTATTGCTCGAGAATCGATTCTCACTGCTCCCTCCCCTGGAATACGTTAGACAACGCGCATGGTCAGTTGTCTTTGAGAGCCAAAGGGAGGGATGATGGAAGACAGATTACAACCAGACCTGGAAACAGTTCACAACTTGGCCAAGGGATATCGTTCTGTGCCGGTTTATAGAACTTTACCAGAAACAACACGTGATCCATTGGAGCTGTTCTGCGTGCTCAAGAATCTGAGTTCGCACTGCTTCATGTTCGAAAGCCTTGAGGACCCTGATCAGTGGGGCCGTTACACCTTTTTGGGCTTCAACCCATCAGCAGAAATCAGTTGCAGTAACGGCGTCCTCCATGTCAGAGGCGCAACCACCTTCAAGGCCGAGACCGAAGATCCCGGCAAGTTCATCATGCAGATGCTTGAAGAGCATCGAGGACCGCAATTGGCAAATCTTCCTCCTTTCACTGGTGGCTTGGTTGGCTACTTCTCTTTCGACTACATCACCTACAGCGAACCATCATTGCGTGCGAAAAATGCTGCTTGCGAGGCGACAGAGGAATTCAAGGATGTCGACCTGATGCTCTTCGACACGATAATCGCTTATGACCATCACGAGCAGCAATTATTGTTGATCAAGAACATCGACACAGCTGATCTGGATGAGCAGTATCGCTGCGCTGACATCGAGCTTGAACGGTTAGTGCAGATTGTATTGACAGGCGAAGTCGTCCAACCTGAACCCCTGCGGATACTCTCACCTTTCACGGCGCTGTTCAGCGAGGATCGCTACTGCGAGATGGTGAGAAAGGCTCAGCATCATATCCATGAAGGTGATATCTTCCAGGTGGTATTGTCGAATCGGCTTGACGCGCCTGCCAGTGGCAGCCTATTCGACACCTATCGCATCCTCCGAAAAAGTAATCCTTCTCCATATATGTTCTATTTCTCCAGCGATGATCTGGAGATGGCGGGTGCCTCACCAGAGACATTGGTGAAGCTGACTGATCGAGAAGTCCAGACTTTTCCCTTGGCCGGCACGCGCCCTCGCGGTGCCACAGTTGATGAGGATACCCAACTTGAAGCAGATTTGCTATCAGATACCAAGGAGCTGGCAGAGCACAATATGCTGGTTGATCTGGGGCGCAACGACGTGGGCAAGCTGAGCGTCTTTGGCAGCGTGAGAGTGCAAAGTTACCTTGACATCCTGCGCTTCTCGCATGTCATGCACATCGGCTCTACCATAAGAGGCGTCTTGGCAGATGATAAAAGCGCAATCGATGTCATCGACGCTATCCTGCCTGCTGGAACACTTTCCGGTGCTCCTAAGATCCGCGCCTGCGAGATCATCAGCGAACTTGAAAACTGCAAACGCGGAGTCTACGGCGGCGCAGTTGGTTATCTGGCGTTCAA
>JAAYYH010000276.1 GCA_012515495.1 Coriobacteriaceae bacterium
CGGCTGCTGATCCCTCTCCTTTTCCTCTTTCACAATAACCTCCTCCTTCTTGATTCTCAGCGTATGGTGTGCATAGCGCTGTCCTACACTTTCTACTCTAGACATCTGAGAGATGACGTCATCACCACGCTGGGGTAATATGTGGGTTCACATTGATGAGAACTCGAGATTCTCGTTTGGATGACGATTTTCACACACATTGGGGGATGCGTGACTTCGCAGGTCAAAGAGTTGAGAGACCCAGAATTCTTTCATTTACTCGGCAGCGTTCTCCTCGAACCGCACTCGCGCGCGCGAATCGTTGCCTTGGCGTTATACCTGCTTGATGGTTGGCTGCTGACAACGGTAGTCTTCCCCCTCTATGACCCAGTATTACCGGTCGCACGGGACATCTCCACTACATTCTATGCCCTGGTCTTAGTCATCATGGCCTTATTGGCAACGTGGAGACCCCGAGTATTTAACGAAAGATTGCTTTCGATTACAGCTGTAATCGCTTCCGTTGCAGGATTCGCATTGATTATCATTGGCGCCCTTGCAGGCTCTGCATTGATCCTATTAATCGGAACCTGCACAGTGCATCTCAGCCGTTCTTGGGTAGTCGTGATGACAGGAGTCTCTTTCTCAAACCTCGATCTCAAGCGTATCGCTATCTGCGTTCTCTACGCAACGATACTATTCTGTAGTCTGGTCATTGTTTTCTCTCTGTTGCCAAATGAGGTGGGACTAGGTGTATTCTTGATAGTGCCCACTATGGTCCTTGCCATAATAAGACCATATGTCTCAGAACTTTTCTCACAGATACGCACGCTCGAAGTCCCGGCAAACCGAGCTATTACCATGCCTTTATCGTACCTTCCTTTCACACATCAGATTTTCCTTTGTTGGTTTTTGTTCCAAATCGTGAATGGTTATTCACTCAGTTTTGGTGAAGAGAACGGTACGCCATTGGTCACGCTCTTTGCGATTGTACCTCCTCTGCTGATACTGCTTAAGGTGCTCCTTACGCAAAGAACATTCAATCCCGATCGACTTTTCTATATCGCGATCCTACTTGCAACTATCGGTTTGATGCTGGCGCCTTCTGCCCACGTCCTCACTCATGGGGTTATCAATAACATCCTTTCGCTGGGAGTGGTAATTGCAGATCTGGTCATGTGGTATGTACTGGCGGCTCTTTCCTCACGCAACCGCCTTGGCGCTGTTGGAGTGATTGCCTGGGGAAGGAGTCTTTCGATTATCGGCATTATCGTTGGTGCGGGACTCGGTCGTATGGCAAACCTATTGTTTATCGAGAATACTTTTGGTGTATCACTGATCACAATAGTCATCGCTACTGCCTTATTAGCCTATGTACTGTTCTTCCTTAAGGATTTCAGTTTCTCAAAAACCATTGGCAGCGTTCTTCCCGACAATGACGTCGTTTCACACACAGGTAATACTCAGGATTTAGAAGCTAGGAGCGTCCTTATTGCCCAACGTTTTCAACTAACGCCACGAGAAGCTGAAGTACTCGCTCTGCTAGCACGCGGGCGAAACAGCAATTTCATCAAAGACGAACTGGTGGTATCGCGCAATACTGTTAAAGCTCATGTCAAGCATATCTACCAAAAACTGAATATCCACACCCATCAGGAGGTCATCGACATGGTCGAAGGTGAATTGCTGGACTAATCAGTTGACATCGTTAGATAATCACTTCGACAATCACTCGTGATATACGCACGATAATTCCTCCACAGAAAGCACTTATCATGCGCTAAACGTGTAATATGAGACACTACTTTTATGCCACGCATATAACGAGGTTGGAATTTGTTGTGACTATCAGTCAATACGTTGTCTGGTTTATGCTCTTCAGTTTTCTTGGCTGGGTATACGAGTGCCTGTATGCCACCATCAGAACGGGTAAATGGGATAATCGTGGTTTTCTTTTTGGGCCCATCTGCCCTATCTATGGTGCTGGTGTGGTGCTGGCTCTAATCGCTTTTGATAATGAGCTGGTTGCTTCTGGCGCGTTTCCACTGTGGGCTGTATTCATTGTTAGTATGATTGGTAGCGCTGTGTTGGAATACGTCTCGTCTTACCTGCTGGAACGCATTTTTCATGCTCGCTGGTGGGATTATTCCGACAGACTTTTCAACATCAATGGTCGTGTCTGTCTTTCGGCTTCGGTGTTTTTTGGTCTGGCGGGAGTATTAGTCGCTGTGTTTCTTGTGCCAGCTACACACTGGGTTGCCGATATCATCCCCCCAATCATATTTGAAGCGTTGGCCTTGATCCTGACAACGATACTGGTAGCTGATACCACTCTGGCCGTCTCGGCATTGACCGAACTGGTAAGCAAGGTGGAGACGATCAATGATGAGTTCAACACACGGATCGAAGAAGCACGTCAATCGGCAAGCGAAAGCATGGGGTCTTTTACTTCCAGGTTATCGAGCCTTGATACCTTCTCTGGCGAACTGATCAGAGAACTGACCTCTTCAATGAATGTCCGTCAAAAACATGTGCTTGCCAGTGTCAGGCACTTTCGATCTGAGAAGATCACCGATATAGCTAATCGCGCGATGGAAATCCTCTCAAAAGCGAACGGATTCACGAATCGTTTGGATAAAACCAGCGATGAGGATGGAAAACCAGATGGATAGAATTGACAATTCGACTAGCCTTGATAGCACTATAAGCTATATGGAGGACACAGCACACTTCATGAATTACGCGCAAGGCAGCACAATCGCAGCAGAAGATAGAGAACGCTTTAGAGAGCTTATCTCTCAGATCTGCCAAAATGAGAATGCCTTGAGAATGAAAGGGTTCAGACAGCACGGCAGCGTGAGTACTTATCAGCACTGTATACGCGTAGCTTGGCGCTCATTCTGCCTCAACCTTCAGCTTCATGCTGGTAGTGATGAATGCGCCTTGGTTCGCGGTGCCTTTCTTCATGACTATTACCTCTATGATTGGCATAATGCCGAAAACAAAGGACACGCAACCAATCATCCTTGCATAGCAGAGCAAAACGCTGCGATTGATTTCGATCTCAGCGACAAGGAGCGCAATATTATCGCAGCTCATATGTGGCCGCTGCCGTTGACACGCATCTCCACTTCCCGTGAGGGATGGATTGTATGTCTGGCGGATAAGTTATGCTCGCTCTACGAAACGCTTTTTCTGCGGTAATCAATCGACAGCGGCCATAATCAGATAGTATTAATCGTTCTTTGCGTAAATGATACCTCCCCTTTTCTGAGCATAATTAGGCATCTCAAATAAGGCATAATGCATACCCCTGCAGCGATTCAGCTCTTCGCTGAAATCAGAGGTTGGATCATCTGGATCGCCGAACGCCAAGGCTTTTGTTGGACAATTGTAGCTGCAATGTGGCTCCAGACCTTCGGTAACCCGTGGAGCGCAAAACGTACAGCTCTTCTCAAAAAGCGGTTGCCAAGACATATGCAGGCTTGGATATTGGCCTTGCGGACGGTCGATACCTGCACCTGACCCATGAGTTTGCACTATCACACGATAAACATCATCCTCAAGTTTCCAACCCATCTTGCATGCCATCGAACAGGTCCAGCAACCGATGCACCTTTCCAGATCAACCAGCATCTTAACAGCCATCTTATGCCTCCTTTTCGGGCGAGTACCGACGTATGTTGCAGTAAGAATCCCAATATGCGTCTGTGGACCCTATCTCCATGGACATCAAATCTACGAAAGCGTTCTCATTGTGTCCCACCGCAATCCAGTCCGCGAACCATTTATCTTGCACGGGGCCTACCGATTGTCTGCTCGAGCACTGTGTTGTGATCTCTGCATA
>JAAYYH010000277.1 GCA_012515495.1 Coriobacteriaceae bacterium
CACAAGTTGATCAGGGGGTACGATATCGGGCAGGATAGCTGTGACAGTGGGCATCTGTATACCCTGGCCAAAGCCGCGAACAACCATACAAACGAACAAGAGCCCTATCCATTGGATGCCCGCAGAGAAGAAGAGTGCCATGATAAGGGTCACGAGAGCGATGATTGCATCGACGAGGTTGATGAGGTATTTGCGATTGTAGCGATCAGCCCAAACGCCGCCAAGTGGTGAAGACACGGCCATTGGCACCATCATGGCGATGGTGAAGAGCATCAGTATCACACCCGACTGCGTTTGCAGCGTTACATACCAACTGATAGCATACCCGGTGATCATGGTGCCAAACAGCGTGATGGCCTGACCCACGAGAAACAGGGTAACAGTGCGCTGCCAGCCCTGTTTGGGCTGCTCTTCAGTTGTCGTTATCTTGCCTGACATTATTGACATTGATCCCCCTGCTCATTTGATGTGATTCGAACCCCGAACTGTATGCTGCAAGTGAGAGTACTTTTCCTTGCCAAGAAAAAGTAAAAACCCGGACCCAAGGTCGGGGTCAAGTCTTTCACAAATATTTTTTGGTAGCGGTATCCAAAGGAATAATTATTTCTCGGGAACGCCTAAGCGAACCTTGAAGATATCAACCACTCGTCGAGTAATGTCGTTCTGGACTCCGCTCATGCTTTCTTGCTTGAAATGATCCAAAAGAGCTTCATCCTCTGGAGAGATGGGCTCGGTGGGGTCAATCCCCAGTTCGGTGACAATGGGCATCATAAGGTCCACGATTCTTTGAGCAAGCTCATCTCGCTTTGACTCCGATGCGTCTTCTGGCATGTTGTAAATCTCAAGGTCTATATCGCGATATTTGTCAATCTGACCTTCAGCCTTTATTGAACGAAGAGCAGAGAAAGCCTTTTCTTTTTCATCTTTATCCAGAAGATGCGCGCACACGAGGAGAGCATCGCGTTCTAGTTCTAAAAGATCTGAAGGAATGTTTTGGTCGAGATGATAGAGCGCAATTTCGGCACATTCAAAAGGAGTATCAGCGAAAACTTGTTCTTTTTTTAAGAGGGCAATCGTCCTTCGTTTCTCCTCAAGTTGCTCAATCTGAATCACAAGCTCTTGATCCAGAGCATTGAGGTATTCAAAATCCTTAGCCAGATTGGGGTTATCCATATCCTCAAGCATTGCTTTGATTCTTTCAAGAGAGAATCCAAGGGCTACAAGGTTCTTGATGCGGAGAAGACGAAAGAGATCACTCATCCGATAATCACAATAATCGCTCTCAGTGCGAGGGGGCTCAGGCATAAGGCCAATCGACCGATAGTGTCGTAAAGCACGAACGGTCACACCTGCAGCTTTTGCGAGTTCACCGCTGCGCATAGGAACCCTTCTGATAGTAATTGGTTAAGTGTGAGCGATAGTATCACAAAGTGGTAATGACGTGACACGAGGCCTGATAGCGCATAAGCTGGCGACCGCAGACAAGCGATCGCAATCTGTCGTATGCTATGGTTTTCCCTAAGAAGCACTGCTCTCAAAATCTTTCGGAGAAGGAGTTTATGGTGGGCACTGAAGAAACCGACCAAGAAGCTTCAGCAAAGCCAAGGTGGTGGACAAAGAGGCTTGCAATAGTCTTCGCTGCTATCGCTTCTCTTATTGTTCTTGGACTTATTGCTTTTTTTGTTTATGCATCCGCCTACTACCATGACCTTGATACTGAAGATGTATATCAAATCTCGACCACAGAGATCCCGGTTACGCAAGGTTCTAATTATCTGGCTTTTGGCGACACGGATTCATATAGTGCCTTGGTGTTCTATCCCGGAGCAAAGGTCGAGTTTAGCGCCTATTCCCCTCTTATGCGCGAGCTTGCTGCAAAGGGACACCTCTGCGTGGTAGTGGAGATGCCATTTAACTTTGCTTTTTTAGACTCTGATGCCGCACGCGATGTCATGAATCAATTCCCGCTTGTCTCTCGCTGGTGGATCGGTGGCCATTCGCTCGGCGGAGCAATTGCAGCTGATTATGTTGCTGCTCACCCAGCAGAGTTCGAGGGACTACTGCTACTCGGCTCATACTCAGCCAGCGATCTTTCGGCAACCGACCTTTCGGTCTGCTCGATTTATGGAAGCAATGATTTGGTTCTAAACATGGATTCATTAGTAACGAGCAGAGGTTTTATGCCCAATGAATACTCCGAGCGAATCATTGAAGGTGGCAATCATGCCTACTGATTATTGCGGGCCGATTGCCACGGCGTTCCACGCTTAGCTGCCACACCGTACCGCGCAGGGCTGCCTCGTGCTAACGGGGGCACCGGGGCATCTGGCGCCCCCGTCTTCACTGGCCTTTCTAGC
>JAAYYH010000278.1 GCA_012515495.1 Coriobacteriaceae bacterium
GAGGCAGCGCGTCTCTTCAAGGATGTGCCACAGTATCCGGCTGTCGATATCGACCTGGCGTTAGTGGTGGACGAGCAAGTCACCGCTGAGCGAGTGGAGCAGGTCTTGCGCTCAGCCGCAGGCGCACGCCTGGATGAGCTGCGCCTCTTCGATGTCTATCGCGACGTTGAGAAGGTGGGGGAGGGCAAGAAGTCGCTGGCTTTCTCACTCAGCTATCGCGCCTCAGATCGTACGCTTACCTCAGAAGAGGTGGAGCTTGTGCACCAGAAGGTGATCCGCAAGATCAAAGGTGCAACTGGCGGAGAGGTGCGGGGCTAATCTCATAAGACTTGAGCACGCATAAGTTATGAGCACGTCTTTGAAGTGATCGTCATGATCTCGGAAAAGCGCAAATCTCTCTGTTTGCATATTATTTCGAGATGCGCAGGATTTGAGGGCTACCCAAAGGCTGTAATACGAGAATTAATAGACACATAGATGAAAAGTGTTGATTAATTCACAGAACCTTCATCACAGACGCTCATTATCAGCTGCGTATCTCAAAAAAATATGCAGAATCTGACTTATCTAGCTGCGTCGGGCTTGCGGAAATTACCGCGGGCTTGCGGGGATCGCATTGGACTTGTGAGAATCGCCGCGGGCTTGCGGGGATTGCCGCAAGCAGTCATTCGCTTTCCAGCGGATCAGATAAACAGCTGAGGGTCTACCGGGACTCCGTCGATCTCGATTTGGAAGTGCAGATGCGCTCCAAAGGAGTTTCCGGTATTGCCCACAGCGGCGATGTGTTGGCCGGCTTCAACATACTCTCCAGCCGAGACATACAATGCGGATGCGTGCATGTACTTGGTCACTACTCCGTTACCGTGCATGATGACCACCCAGTTGCCCGCGCTACCACTGTAGCCAGAGATCACAACCGTACCTGCCGCAGCTGCATAGATAGGTGTGCCCGTGGATGCTGCCAAGTCGAGCCCATTGTGATGTGAGTTATCAAACGAACGCCAACCAAAGGTGCTGGATACAAAACTGTTGGGGCAGGGATGCACCAGCGCGGGCATATTGCCAATCTTCTCAGGATTGATATTCGCGCCACTGGCTGCTGCCCGTCGCGCTGCCTCTTCGGCCTGGATGCGAGCTTCCTCTTCTTTAGCCATCAGCTCGGCGACCTCTTCGTTCAGCTTGGAGATCTGATCTTGCAGGGAGGCAGCAGTTGTTTCCATTGCTTCCTTGGAGACGCGAGCCTGCTCTTTTTGTTCGGCAGCTACTTTGGCTTGAGCCTCGAACTCGGCGCGTGCAGCTTCGGCCTCATTGCGCAGCGTCTTGCTCTCATCGACCATTTGCGCGTCTTTGTCGTTAAGGCGGTTCATCAGATCCCAGGCAGTGATGAAGTCGACAAAGGACTGCGCGCCAAACAATACATCCAAAAAGGAGGATTGTCCGCCACGATACATCTGCGTAGCCCTGCTGCCCAATTCGGTTTGCAATTCAGCGATGCGCGCTTCGGCTGCCTCTTTGCGTTGCTGGGCTTCATTCATGCGCTCGGTGGCCGCCTCTTGCGCGGCAACAGCGTTGTTGTATTCCGTAGTGACCTGATTGAGTTCGGTTTGAAGAGCATCAAGTTTGCGGGTTACCTCGTCAGCTTCGGCTTGCTTCTCAGCAGAGGTCACCGCGAGAGCTGGATTGGGCAACACGGCGAACACACCGAGTGTCAATATGAGGCTCAGTAGTAGACGAAGAGAGATGCTGAAGTGGCGCCGGGTTCTGTTAGTGGGCATGTGCACCAATTCTATTGTTTCTTTTACTTTCATTAAGGCGGTATTCTATCAACTTTTGCGCGCGAAGGGCAAATCGTACTCAAAAGCAACACATTGTCAGCTGGCTAAAGCGCCGAGGATCGTCCCGATACTGTCGTGGAAGATGAGGCTGGCCATCTGATCTTGAGGTGTTGATTCGCGGTTGATGATCACCAGATCATCGCCGTTGAAGAAGCGGATAAGGCTCGCGGCAGGATTGACCACCAGTGACGTACCACCGATTATCAGCACCTCAGCTTGCTCTATCTGGTGAATCGCCTGCTCAAGGATGCCGCCATCAAGTGGCTCCTCGTACAACACCACATCTGGCTTCACATCGCCGTCACAACCCTCGCGAGTACAAACTGGCGCCTCGGGTTGCGATAGGACATCTGCCAGGGAATAGAACGCGCCACACTGCTCGCAATGATTGCGATGCACGCTACCGTGAAGCTCTAATACCAGCTTGGATCCGGCAGCCTGATGCAGACCGTCGATGTTCTGTGTGACCACTGCGCGTACATGTCCGATTTCCTCAAGTTTAGC